>JANOIK010000520.1:0-2661 GCA_031407585.1 Planctomycetota bacterium
GACGGCCGCGGCGGCGATCAACGCCAAACTGAGCGCACCGGGCTCGGGCACTTCCGCCAGCGCCAAGGCCAAAGCCCCGACGCCATGCTCCGCGTTGTAATCGTCCTGGAACAGCCGGAAGTCGTCGAAGTCGTTGTCGCTGTCGCCGTCCAGATCGCCGCGGCGGTAACTCTCGAACCGCGTGAGGCCCGCGAGGTCGGTCGCGTGGTACGTGATGAACTCGTGCCAGTCAGTTAAATCGACCGAGGAGTTGCCGTCGAAATCACTCCGCCCGAACGGCAATCCGCCGTTCCCCGTAAACGCCACTGAGCCGAGCGCCACACTGCCGTCCGCGAGCGTGACATGGAGCGTGACGTCCTCGAAGATCGAAGGCTGCCACAGGCCTCCGTCGCTCAGAACAAAATTCTCGCCCGTGCTTAGCAGGGCCTCATCGCCGAGCGACGCTTCGCGAAGCACTTGCGTGCTTCCGCCGGGAGAGGTGATTTGCCAGTCGTTATCCGGATCGACCGAGCCATTGCCGCCGGGGAACGAGTCGTAGTTGCCCGTGATGGGCTTGGCGCCATCGTCATCGAGCGAGCCAGCGGAACTCGCGAGCGAATAGCCGCGAATGCCAAGCGGCGCGCCCGAGGTATTGGTCACCGTCACGACGCCGCTATCCCGGTCGATCGACGCCGTGATGCCCGCAGTTCTCGTCAGACGGAAGATCTCGCCGGCGGCTCCGCCTGGGTAGTCGTTGCCGAAGCCGGCGTCGCCGCGAGCGCCGCCCATGTCGATGATGTAGAGATTCCCTCCGTTGTCTTCGCCGAACGACACGACCCGCCCGACGCCGAAGCTCGGGCCCATCGCCGAGGTGTACGTCGGGTCCTGAGGATCGACGACGATCGTGTGCCAAAGGGAGTTGAGATTCCGATTAAGCACCACTTCCTTCGTGCCCAACGACGCGACCATGGTGCCTGACGGAAGTACCACCTGGTTGAAGTTCGTTCCGCTATAGCTCGCGAGCGCGGTATTGCGGTCGAACTGGAGCGCGAAGATGTTGCCTTGCACGAAGTCGGTGTAGACGTACTTGCCTTGCAGCTCCGCAATCGGGCCGCGATAGACGTAGCCGCCGATCATTGCGCTGCGGTTGGTGCTTCTGATCTCGACGTCCCCGGCGGTCGAACCGTTGTTGAACGTCTCGTGCGGAATCTCCTGGATCGGGTTGAGGCTGTTGGTGGCCGTCGTGCCGCCCCCCGACAGAACCCAGGTCACGCTCGTGTTGCCGGCCGAGCGGCTGGCGCCGACCCGGGTTCCTTCCCGTTGCGGATAGCCAAAGTCATACGGCAGCTGCGATCCATCGTAGGGATCCGCCTTGATGAAATTGATCTCCTCCCGGAAATTCTCTCCCACGTCGCCAGAATAGAAGTCGCCGGTCGCCCGGTCTTGACTCATGCGAAACGAATTGCGGGTGCCGGTGAAGTAGATTTCCTGCAAAGCCGGGGTGTAATTCGTCGTCGTCGTCGGCGATACATAGTTGAGCCTGGTGCCTGACAATTGCTCAGTCGGACTGTGCGCGGCGTTCCAAAGCGGGATCGGGTTCGTCGTTGGAATCGCAAAGTTCTTCAGCGGATCGGCCGGGTAGAAATCCGCCTTGGTAGGGTCGACGTCGATGCGGAGCAGCTTCCCCTGCTGGCTGTTGGACTTTTGTTCGGGCCGGTTCGGCGCTGACTGACCATTGGAGCCGTCGCCGGTGGAGATAAACAACTGGTTCCGTTCGGGCGACCCCGGCGCGGCCGCATACGCCCGCGGGTCGAAGCCAATCCAGTCGATCACGTGGTTGTCCTGCCCCGTGACGTTGGTGTACTGCAGCAGCAGGCGATTGACGATCGGGTCTCCCGATCCGCCATCGATCGGCACCGTGCCGTTCGCTCCGCTGGCGGCGTACTCTTCGACGAAGTTCGTTGGGCCGCCGGTGACGGCCGACGAGAGGTAGAACTTCTGATAGCCCGGCGTCGCCGGATTGTTGAAATCAGGATGGAACGCGAACCCCTGAGGCCCCAGGTCGAGCTGCAGATTTCGGTGACTGAGATTCAGGACCTCGGTCGAGGCCCGGGTGTCCATATCGTACCGCCAGATGCTTCCGTGCGTGCCGCTGGCCGCATTGACGCCGCCCGTCGTGACGCGCGTCATGTAGTAGACGATGTTTGCCGGATCGCCGGGCGCCTGCGTGACGTACATGGGCTGGTTCAAGCCCGCGGCGATCCGCTCTAGCTTGTATTGCTGCGCGCGGGCCGCGCACGGCGCCAAGAGGACTGCTGCGAAAACTGCGATCCTCAGCTGGAGATCGTTGCGCATGAAATTTGTTCCCAAGATGCTCGTCGCACGAGAAGATGGCCGCAATCGGCCCGGAAAAGACGCCGCACACTTCCTGCGACATTATGGATGGCGCCGGAGTTCAAGGCAAGCGAACCGGCGGCCCGCGCCGCGACGACTGCGGCAACTCGAAGGCGTGGAGCAAACGAGTGTTTTTGCGCACACACAACATGCGCAATACCTAACAAGTCACCCCACTCGAAATCTTCACACTGGGTACGCGTCGGTGGCCCGGGTGGGGGGCCCCCCCCAGGGGGGCGGGGTACACGCTAGCGCAGCGGGGCCGGCCCCCACGGGGGACCCGGAAAA
>JANOIK010000543.1:0-4044 GCA_031407585.1 Planctomycetota bacterium
ACGGCAGTCTCAGCCGCGTAATTGACAGTACGACCGACCCGAGTCCGTTGCGCGTCTCATGACAAAAAATTCGACTGGCGCTCGCTAAACCCCGCATGAACGCTTCATGCGGTGATCTCTGAAGGTGAATTGCGCCCGGACTGCGCGCTCATCTTCGCCGCACTCAGGATGCTCTCTGCGCTCTCACTGCGCCCTGACATTGCCTGCCCATTTTGCACATCCACGAATCTCTCCTACGGAGCCTAATCGTATGTCAACGCACGAAATGAACCAAGCATCCCTGCAAGCATTTGGCGAGGTCGGCCGCCAGCGCGAGGCCGATCCTCAACCCGCTTCGCCCCTGGGCCGCCGAAAGTTCTTGGCCGGCGCCGGAGCCGTCGCGGGCGCCGCACTCGCCATGGCCGGCGTTCGCAAAGCCGAGGCCGCCCCCACCGCGGTCAAACAACAGATTCAGCTCGTCCGGAAGCACGAAAACGCCCACGTGACCTACCTGGTCAATGCCTTGGGCTCCGCTGCCCGACCCAAGCCCAACTTCAAGAATCTCAATCGGCCCAACGTCAACGACTTCCTCGCCGTGTCGCTCGCACTCGAAAACACCGGCGTCGGCGCCTACCTGGGCGCCGCCCCGAAGATCTTGAACCGAGACATCCTCGCCGCCGCCGGCTCCGTCGCGCTCATCGAGGCCCGTCACGCCGGGTTCTTCAACGGACTTCGCTCCCGCCCGATGACCGAGAATGCCCAGGGCCTGGAACTTTCCTTCGAAGCGCCGCTCACTGTCGCGCAAGTCGGCGCCGCCGCGATGCCTTTCATCCAGGACCTCAATGGCGGAATGCCGATCGGTTACAGCGACACGCCCTCAGCCGCCAACGACATCGATATCCTTAATTTCGCGCTCGCCCTCGAGTACCTCGAAGCCGAGTTCTACAACGTCAACGTCCCAACATTCTACGGCCCGTAAGGTCGGAAACGGCTCGCCAGAGCCGTCTGGATCCCCCTCCCTTGAAGGGACGGGAGCAACCGAGCACGGGCGACCCGAAGTCGCCCGAGCGCAGGGCGGTAGTCCGAGCCGCAATTCCGACACCCAAATAACCCTCCCCATCGAACCAACGCCCCACAGAGACCCTCCCATGAAAAAGTCGCTACTCCTTGCTTGCCTGATTCTCATTCCTGGCGCCGTTGCCCAGGCCGAGCCGCTGATCGCCCTCACGAGCAATAACCAACTCATCCGCTTCAGCAACACCAACCCCGGCGCCACGACCACCCCTGTGACCGTCACTGGCCTCACCGCGGGCGACGTCCTCGCCGGCATCGACGTGCGTCCCCTCAATAACACGCTCTACGGCTTCGCCACCGACGCCGGACTGGGCATGTCCGCCGCCGGCGTTGGCCGCGTGTACTCGATCAACTTCACGACCGGCGTCGCCACGCTCGCCGCCACGCTTTCTGCCGACGGCGGCGATTCGACCGCCCCGTTCCCCTACGCCTCGGTCGCCGGCAGCTTCTTCGGCGTTGACTTCAACCCCGTCGCCGACCGCCTGCGCGTCACGACCGACACGGGGCAAAACCTGCGGATCAACCTCGCCAACGGGTTCACGCAGCTCGACGTGCCCCTCGCCTACGTCATGGCCGACCCCAACTTCGGCACGCCCCCCGCCGTCGTCGCCTCGGCCTACACCAACAGCGTGGCCGGCGCCATGAGCACGCTGCTTTATAACCTCGACTCCAGCATCAGCACGCTCGTCACGCAGGCGCCCACTCCGAACAACGGCACGCTCAACACCCAGGGCCTTACCACGGGGATCGTGTTCCCGGAAGCGTCGTTCGACATCTCAGGCCAAACCGGAATCGGCTACGTGGTGCTCGACGGCGTGACGCTTTCGCGGATCAACCTCGCCAATGGCGAGATGACCGAAGTGGGCCCGATCGGCGCGGTGAACACCATCGCGGGCATCGCGGTGCTTGTCCCCGAGCCGGCGAGTGCGGCGTTGCTGGGCGTGGCCTTCGCCTGCCTGCGGTGCATCGGGCGGCGCAAGAAATGAAGCCCAGGCGCCTCGCAGTCAAGGTGCGGCGTTGATCAGCCGAGGCATGAGAAACTCCCGCACGGCGTCGACAACCTGCCCCTGCCGCTGCGTGAAGCACATGTGATCCGTATCGGCAAGTTCCACGATGTTCGCGTCCTTGACTCGCTCGCGAAATCGCTCGACCTGCTGGCGCTGCAATTGCAACGCTTCGCGCACGAGCAGTGCCCCCTTCGTGTTTCCTGATCGCTCCAGCGACGCCAGCAGTCCTTCGAACCGGTGATCCGCAAATACGGCAAGCGCCGGCGCCGTCACCTTTGAAAAATTCGGCGGCGAATTCGTCACCGAGTTCAGCAAACTCCCGAACAGAATGTCAGGAGTAGATGCCCCGATCGAAATGCCGTCGGCGCTCATGATTCGGGTCGCGCGGAAATCGGCTTCGCACGCGACGTTCCACCCTGGTTTGTTGTCTCGATACCAGTTCAACAAACCGGAAAAGGTCGCACTCTCCCGCTCGGACGGTTGCGGCGTCAGCGCGAACACTTGCGCGTTCAACTCGATAATGTGCGGCGAAAACTCGTAGGCGCCGTCGAGATAGACGACGTTCGACACTCGGCCTGGAAAGGCGATCGCAAATGCGGCCGCCTCCTGAGCTCCGAACGAGTGCCCGACCAGGACGCACCGGCGAATTCCCAAAGAGTCCAGCGCCTGACGAATGTCGTCAACCATCGTGGGCAGGTCGTAGCCGTCCGCGGGCTTGTCCGACGCGCCTGTGCCGCGCCGCGTGAGGCCGATGACCCGAAAATCGCTGGTGAAGTGCGGCGCCAATTGGTCGTAGATGTGGGCCGTGAGCCCCGATCCGGCCAGGAGCACCATCGGCTCACCGGTTCCGCCCCAATCGAGATACTCGATGCGAATTCCGTTGACAACGACATGCGCCGCCGTGTGCGGCGACCGGTCGATCCACGGTTCATCAGGCGGCGCATCTGCGGCGCCAGGCGGCCTCAAGAAATACGCCACCGCGCCGAGCAATAGCATGACGGCCGGGACAGTCGCTAAGTGCTTTGGCCGCATGACAGGAGAATTTCAGGGAGCTATTGGGTTTGCAAATGAACTCAGTGGACGGCGCCATTCAACAGCTTACCACGTTGCACTGCATCCCATCCCCTCTAACGGGGGGCGGCCCAAAATGGGCGCCTTGATTTTCCGCGCGAGATCGAGTACTGTACATATGAATCAAACGGGGCCGATATGCAGCACGCCAGAAGCAACCGCGGATGAACGCTGATGTCCCTGATCTCATCTGCGTCCATCTGCGTTCATCTGCGGTAAATACTTCTGTCGCGGAACAAACAGAGGTCGCCAGTTATGTCCACGCACCAAATCAACGCGCCGCGCCCAAAATTCACCCCCGCGCGCACAGGCCAAAAGTTGTCGGAGCCTCGGCAACGCCCGAGTGAACCGCGTTGCGACGCGAGGAGAAACCAGGAATTTTGGAGCACCCAATCGCGATTCCCGGGAAATCGCGACAAAACCCCAAGCCCGATCGGAGCAAAACCACGAGAAAACCAGGCTCCGCCACGCGGCGCCGAGGCGAATATTGGAACAATCGGCCCGGCACGCCCGTGCCAAAATCCCATCCCGATCCGCGGCACGAGCAATGACCGTCTACGCCGTCCGGCTCGCCTCGAGCTGCTCCCACCGCGCGTACGCCGCCGCCAGTCTGGTCGCCACGGCCTGCGTCTCCGCCTGCTTCGCCGCGATCCGGTCCCCCGGCTGCTTGTAGAACTCGGGGTTCGCCGTCTCGGCATGCAGCGCCGATTGCTGGGCCTCGAGCTTCGCGATCAGCTCCGGCAGTCGGTCCAGCTCCCGTTGGTCCTTGTACGAGAGCTTCTTCGCCGCCGGCGCCGCGGCCGCAGGGGCCGCTTGACCCGCGGGGGCGCCGCGCTTCGCCTCGCGGCCGGTAGCGGCCGGGGCGTCGTTCGCAGCGCGCTGGGCCGCGCCGCGCTGCCGCACCCAATCGTCG
>JANOIK010000555.1:0-4958 GCA_031407585.1 Planctomycetota bacterium
CCGTGAAGGTCGAGTTGCGCCGACACGTAGTCGCGCGTCGCGCCGGGCGTCGGCGATTCGATTGACCGCACCTGCCGGTCGACGCCGAAGCGCCGCACGAGCGCGTTGAACAAGCTGCTCTTGCCGACGTTCGGCGGCCCCGTGAGCACGACGCGCGGGGCCTCGTCCGCCCGATCGCGCTCGACGAGTTGAGCCGAGGCGCCGGCAACGGTCGCCGCCGCGGCCGCCAGCTTCTCGCGTAGCGACTCGCGAGCGGCAAGTTCCAGCCGTTCGTCGGGGAAGTCGAGCCCCGCCTCGACCTCGGCGAGGATCGACAACAGTTGCTCGCGCACCTCCGCAAGCGGTCGCGACAGACCGCCGGCGAGCTGCGCGAGCGCCCCGTCGAGATCCTCGCGGGTGCGGGCGTCGACGACGCCCAGCACGGCCTCGGCTTGCGTGAGATCGATGCGGCCGGCGAGAAACGCCCGCATCGTGAACTCGCCCGGCTCGGCGGGACGGGCGCCGTGGCGGCACAGCTCATCGATGATCGCGGCGAGCACGGGCGACGATCCCGTCGTGTGAAACTCGGCGGCCGTCTGCCGCGTGAAGCTGCGCTCTCCCGGCCAGTAAAACAGGGCGCCGGGAACCTCGCTTAACTCTGGCGACTGAACGCCGCCGCCACGTGGAAGCGCGACGCGTACGGAGCCCGCAACTCGCCGCGCCGGCTCGGACCGTTGCCACGCATCACCACGTTCAGCCCGAAAGCACGCCGCCAAGCACTCGGGCACATTCGGCCCGCTGAGCCGCACGATGCCCCGCGCCGCGCCGCCAGGCGCCGAGGAGATCGCGACAATCGTATCGTGCGGATCGTAAGACATGGCGCGCCGCTTTATCGCCTATTTGACGAAGCCGCATGGCCTGGGTGCCATGCCACCCAGAAGGGCGCGATGGCCAACTACTTCCGGCGCTTCGCTTGCTTCTCGCGCTTGTCGCGACCGGCGCCGCCGCTGACCACTGGCGGCGCCGCAGCAGTCTCCAACCCCAGCGGCTTCGCGGGCGGCACAAGCTTCCGCTCGGCGATGCCCCACAAGCTCGACGTGATGAAGTACAGGCACAGGCCGCTGGGCGATTTGTAGAAGACGAAGCCCATAAACACCATCATGTACTTCATGATTTTCTGCTGCATGGCGCTCTGATCGTCAGTCGCCGGCGGCATGAACAACTTCTGCTGCAATAGGAACAGCGCGATCGTGACCAGCGGCAGCAAATTCAGATACGGGCCGAGCACGAACATCCCGATGCCGTTCGTAACGAATGACGGCATGAAGGACGACCAATCGAGAAACATGTCCGGCGCCGCGAGGTTCGAGCACCAGTGAATGGCTTGCCCGAACAGCGGCGCCTGCCGCAGCTCGACGTCCACCGCCAGCCCGCGATACAGCCCAATGAACACCGGGAACTGCAGCAGCATGGGCAGGCAGCCCGCGATTGGGTTCACATTGTGCTTGCGATACAAATCCTGCATCGCCTTGGCCTGCTTCTGCTGATCGCCTTTGAACTTCTCCTTGATCCGCTCCATCTCCGGCTTCAGTTCCTGCATTCGGGCCATGCTCTTGGCCTGGCCGCGCGTGACCGGGAACATGCACCCCCGCACCAGCACGGTGAGCATGACGATGGCGACGCCGTAGTTGCCCACCCAGCCGTAGAAGATGTGCAGCATGCCGACCATCGCCTGGGCGACGCCGCCGAACCAGCCGTAGTAAACGAATTCGTTAAGCGACGCCGCGGGATCGTCGGCCGCGTAATACTTGGCGAGCAGCACGGGGCGCTTGGGACCGGCGTAAAACTTGTACGAATGCGAAACCGACTGGCCAGGCTCGAGGTTTTTCGTTTCGGTCGTCAGCCGAAACGTGATGTTCGCGAGCATGGCGCCGCCGCTGCGCTCGCTCGGGACCGGGCCGACGATCACCGACTGCGCCGACGAAACCCACTCGTCGTCGAAAGACTTCTTCTCGGGGATCAGCGCTGCGGCGAAGTACTGAGAGTCAACGCCCAAGTACGCAAGAGCGTCCGTCTCGAAAGGTTCGACGCCACCCTTAATCGTCGCCGGGGCGCTGTGCTGCACCGGCTTCTTGGCGCGGTGGTTGCGGCCGAGCACGTCGCGAAGCCCCCCGGAGGAGCGGCTCGTCTTGTTGGCATACCACCAGCCTTCGACGGGCAGCCCGTTGGGCCCTTCCAGCCGATACGCAACCGCACGAGCGGCGCCCTCATCGCCGCCGCCTAAGTTTTCGATCGTGACCGTGAGCGTGAGGTGGTAAGCAGGGGCGTCCCGATCGGCCACCGCCGCGGGCTCCAGCTTGGCGAGTTGGAAGCGCTTCGTCACCTTGAGCCCAAGGGCCGCAAGCCGGCGCTCGAACGTCACGGAGTCTTCCGCACGGTCAACGATCTGCCACGGCGCTCGCAGAAGATCGACGCCGCGCAGCTCCTTGCCGCTGGGGCCGATCTCGGCATCGTCGATTTGCTGCAGCGTCAGCAGCAGCGATGGCGGCTCCTTGAAGTCCTCGGGCAAAGCTTCGTCCCGCATCTGCCAATTTTCGGACTCGGGCCGCACGACTTCCAACGGCCGGCGACGCAGCTTGGCGACGAGCGTCTGCTTGGCGCCCGCTCGCTCGATCACCAGCCGCAGCTCGCGGTTCGGTTTGATCGCGTCGATGATCTTTTCGAAGTCGGCCGCCTTGGCGACCGCTTTCATCGATTTCTCGGTCGCGCCGGCTTCGACGATGCGGTCGCCGACCGTGAGGCCCGCCTCCGCGGCAGGCGTACCGGCGCCGACCGTTTGCACGAGCAACCCCGTGCCGCCGCCCGCCTTCAACTCCAAGTGACCGACGTACCCGCCGCGGTCGTGCAGGTCGAGAAACCGACGGCTCGAAAGCTCGATGCGTCGCACCGCGGCGCCTTCGTTCGTGAAGGTCACCAGCATCCGATAGGGCGACGCCGGATCGACCGAACCCAGCGTCAGGAGTTCGGGCGCCGCAGCAACCTCTGGCTCCGCGGCGTCAGCGTCATCGCCGGCCGCAACCTCATCCGTAGCGACCGCGTCCGCCGCGTCGTCCTCGTCGCTCGCGTCCGTGTCGGGACCGGCCGCGTCATCCTGCTCGCCGTCGTCAACTTCCTTGGCATCGTCAGCGGCCGCGTCCTCATCGGCGTCTTCGCCGGCGCCCTCAGGCTTCAGCGGAGCCCCCGCTTTCGGCGCCGCCTGTGGCGGCGGCGCATTCCGCGCGGTCCACCACGCGTTGGTGGTCAACAGCAGCAGCGAGAGCACGATAAACAGTAAAAACCGTCGGTCCACGAAATGATCCCTCTGTTGGCGCCGCCGCGTGGGATCGTCCCCGCGGTCCTGGTGCGCGTCAGACGGCGGCCTTCGCGCCGGCATTGGCACGCGCCGTCCCTTGAAAAATGACTGGTCGCCGCGACGCGGCTGCCGATCGCGCCTTACCGGCCTTCCTTGATGCGATCGCCGAGGAAATTGTCCAAATCCGGCGTCTGGTAGATCTTATCCGCCGTCTTACCCCAGTCGTATTCGACGCGGTGGAACGTAATCTTGTCGTCTTCCTGCACGATATAGCACGACCGGGGATCGCCATCCCGCGGCTGCCCCACCGAGCCCACATTCACCATGAATCGGTCCTGCCCGATGCGGTAAACGTGCTCCACCTGCTCCGGCGTGATGAACTCGAGGCTTTCCAGAAACACGCCCGGCACGTGGGTATGGCCCTGGAAGCACCCTTTGTTGATCAGCCCGAACAGCTTCTCCATCTTCTTCTGATTGTAAATGTCCTCAGGGAACACGTACTCGTTCACCGGATTTCGCGGCGAGCCGTGCACGTACAGCCAAGGATCGTCGCGGTGAATCCGCGGGAGGGTGCCCAGGTAATCCCAGCGGCGGTCGACCTGATCGCGGTCGCTCTTGGAGTTTTCAAGCTGCTCGCGCGTCCAGAAAATTGCCCGTTCCGCCCCGCTGTTGAACCCCTCGGGGTCGAACATGGCGCCCTGATCGTGGTTGCCCAGGAGGCCAACGCGGCACCGGGCGATCACCAAGTCGAGGCACTCGCACGGGTTAGGCCCGTAGCCCACGACGTCGCCCAGGCAGAACACCTCGTCGATGCTCTGTCCCGCAATGTGCGCCAGGACGGACTCGAGCGCCTCGAGGTTGCCGTGGATGTCGCTGATGATCGCGCGCTTCACCGTTCGTCACAACCGCGTTTCTTAGGAGTAGCGAGGCCAGAGGGCAGCCTTGCCCTAAATCTTGTCAATCCGCCAGTTTAAGTACGCTGCCAGACAGGGTCAAGGATGACCGGAACCGTACACGAAGCTGCCAGCTTCGTCGGTCACCCCCCGTGCACGAAGCTGCCAACTTCGTCCGTCTATCCTGCCGAAGTTGCGTTTGGCGCCCCACAGGCCCCAACCGTTTCCGCTCCGTGCCCTGGCCGGATATAGTCGAACCGTCGTCTTGCAACTGAGGAAAACGCCGTGCGCGTCTTAGCTCTCGAAACCAGCGGCCGCCTCGGCTCGATTGCCGTGCTGGAAGCAGCCGCCGGCGTCGCGACCGTGCTCGAAGAGCGCGACCTGCCCGCGGGCGAACGCACCGCGCGCTCGCTGCTGCCCGCCGTCCAGCGGCTGTTGGCCGATCACGGCTGGCGCCCCGGCGAGGTGGAGCTCGTCGCCACGACCACGGGCCCCGGCTCGTTCACGGGGCTACGCATCGGCGTCGTCGCCGCGAAGACGATCAGCTACGCCACGGGCGCGACGCTTGTCGGCGTGCACACACTCACAACCATGGCGGCCAACGTCGCTGGGGGTGAGCGTCGGTTGTGGACCGTGCTTGATGCCCAACGCCAGGAGCTGTTCGTCGCGAGGTTCGACCCCAACGCCGATCTCGCGGCAAATCCTTCGCCGCCGACGGAGATCCTCGCCGTCGA
>JANOIK010000573.1:0-1521 GCA_031407585.1 Planctomycetota bacterium
CGCAGCACGCAGCGCGTGCCGTCGAAGAGACTTATCGGCCAGTGCGATCCACAGAATCCGCAACCTTTACCGTCGGGCGGCAGAATTTGGCCAACCGGCGCCAGCATCACGCGGCGACCCACATGTGTAACGGTTGGGGCGCCGGCGCCCCCTACCAGCGGTAGTCCAAGCCAGCATTGAGACCGTTCGCCCACACGTCCGAGCTCCGGAACACGAACTCCGGCGACTGCGGCTGAATGAGGGCCGCGTCCGCCGCCGTGTCCGACGGGTCGCCATCGACGAGTTCGAGGAACTCGGGGTTCACGCGCAGGTCGATCTGATCGCCCGGCCGCACCACGTTGGTGAGGTACAGCAGCGTGTAACCGAACGTCACCCGCAGCCGGTCGGTCACCGCGTAACCCGCCGTGAGGCCGATCTCGGGAATGACGGCGAACTCGTCGCGCTCGTAGGTTCCCACGTTGCTGGGCTGGGCAAGCAGCCCGACGTTGGGGAACAGGACGCCGTCTTGAACCGTCGATCCCTGAATTCTCACTTGCTGATTCATGTTGCCGATGGCCAATCTCGAGAGGAAGTCGAGCGACCAGCGCCGTTTCTGCCAATCGACGAGGAAGCCGATCTCGCCGCCGATGAAGTCATTTCGAGTCCGAAACACGTCCTCGATCTCAAAAGTGGTGTCGTCATCGGCAATCAGCTCTTCGCGGATCGGAGCGATTTGTTCTCTGAGTTGCGACCAGCGAACGCCGTACGTCACGTCGACGTGCCGCGTGCCGCCGCCGAAAATCTTGCCGAGGCCGCCGCACAGCGCCGGGCACATTGGACACGCGTTACTGGGACCGGGCGAGCAACTCGCGCAACTGTCGCAGCCGCCCACGCCGCTGCCGCACGTCACGCCGTCGCCGCAGCCAGTTGTGCATCCCGCGATGCAACAAAGGTTGCGACGCAGCCGCACGCCGGCCGACTGATACTCGCTTTCAATGCTCACTGACACTGTACCCTGGATGCCCGGAAACGACACATCCTCCACCGCCGGCAGTCCGGTGGTCGCGTCGATGAACGGCCGGCCCACGATCGGGGACACGCCGTCGCCGCCGTCCTGGAAGAATGTGTCGATGCTACCGAACGTCAGATAGTCCGCTTCGATGCCGAGCTTGCCGTAGTCGTCCAGAAAGTAACCGAGCGTGATCCGTCCGCCGCTGCGGCCATCGTCGAGCACGTCGTGGCCGCCGAAGACGACCACGGCGTTGTCGAAAAAGTCGTCGGCCGGGTTGCCGGTCGTGCCATTGTCGTTCACTTCGCCGCGCACCACGAGCGGCGGAATCGGCATGCCGGCGAACTTCCAGAACAGGTACTCGCCGCGGGCGTAGAACACGGGCCGCGAGCCGAAGCCGCAGCCGCCCAGGCAGCCGCGTCCGCCGCACACGCCATCGCCGCACACCGTGCAACTGCCGCCGTAGCCCATTTCCGATTGGCCGTCCAGGTAGAGCGGATCGCCGCCCTCTTGCATCATCATCTCGCCGTCGT
>JANOIK010000582.1:0-1772 GCA_031407585.1 Planctomycetota bacterium
TAGCGCGGCTCCGTGAGCCACGCCCGGATGTTCTTGAGGGCGGTGTGGGTGATCTTGCCGGCATCGGACGCGGCACGCACCTCGGCCAGTGCAATTTCGTACGCCATGGACAGTCGATGGAGTTGGAGCATGGGCGCCCTCGCAGTGCGGCCGCCTCTTGCGGTCCAAGCTACCAAATCTGTGGCGCGAAGCCAGTGGGCGCGCCTTCGCGGGCCGTGTGCGTCGGACTTGGTGCACTTGCTACAATTCGTGGCATGCAAAAGGATTTCCAGGATTTCATGAAGCGGTCGGGCCTGATTGCGATCGCCGTCGCGATGGCGACCATTGCCATGGCGGCCCCGCCGGTCGATCGGGCGGCGCCGCCGACTTGGAGCGATGCTGATCTCGAACCGTTCTTTGACGACGCCCGCGAGGCGCTCGTGGGCGAGCGGCCTGCCGCAACGACGTCGGTAGTTAATGCGGAGCCGGCCGATGCGGCGGCCGCCAAGGTTGAATGGTCGCGGCTAGTCGATGCCGACGCGCTGGCCACGGAAGTGAAACGCATTGCCGCACGGCTCGTCGAGCCGCTGGCCAGCCCCGCGGCGTATAAGACGGGCGGCTATCACAAATGTCGTCTCGCGCTCGGCGACCTCGCGGTGGTGATGACGGTGATCGATCAGTACGACGGCGAAGTGCGTTGGCATGAAGATGCGGCAGAGATGCGCAAAGAAGCGTCCCGCGTCGCAAAGCTATGTCGCGTGGGGGACGCCGCCGAATATCCGGAGGCGGTGCGCGTGCGCGACCAGCTTAACGAACTTATTCGTGGCGAGCGCCTCGTGGGCAACTCGCGTTCCGAGTTCGAGTCTTGGAAATCGCTCGTGCATCATCCCTTGCTGATGGCTCGATTGGAGCGACTCATGCGGGACGAGGTCGACCAGCGGTTGTCAAACGCCGACGCATTCGCCAAGTCGGCGGCCGATGTGCGGCACGGCGCCATGATGGCCGCGGTCATCGCCGAGGTCATTCACCAGCCGGACTATGACTTCTGGGACGATGCGACGTATGTCGAGTACGCGGAGGAATTGCAGGCGCACGCGCTGGACCTCTCCGCGGCGGCTGCCGACGGCGATTACGAGTCTGCCCGCCGCGCGGCGGGCGAGATGAGAAACACGTGCGCCAAGTGCCACGACGGGTATAACGAATAACCGCCCCTGCCGCCGGCCGCACGTTTACGCTCCGCGACCTCATTCGTATAATTCCCGCTTCTCACTTCTAGACCCAAGACCGGATTCATCATGGCCCCAGGCACGGCAGTCGTCCCAGAACACATTGTCATTGTCGGCAGCGGTCCGGCCGGCTGGACGGCGGCGATCTACGCTGCGCGGGCGAGCCTGCGGCCCTTGGTATTCGAGGGCGCCGTCACCGAGGACAACCGCATCGGCGGCACGCTCCCGCTCGGGCAACTGGCTCTCACCACCGAGGTGGAGAACTACCCCGGCTTCCCCGCGGGCGACCTCAGCCACTACCTCCGTTCGGCCTTGCCCGAGGAGCATCACTACCTGGCCGACATGCACCACGGCGAGGGATGCTCTGGCCCCGAGCTGATGCACCTCATGCGGAAGCAAGCGACGAACTTCGGCACGCGCATCGAGACCGACGACATCGTCGACATCGACATGAGCCGGCGGCCGTTCACGCTCCACTCGCTGGCGGGGCAAAAGATCACGGCCCATTGCGTGATCATCGCCACGGGGGCCCGCGCGAATTATCTTGGCCTCGAGTCCGAGGAAGTG
>JANOIK010000607.1:0-1702 GCA_031407585.1 Planctomycetota bacterium
TGGAGTTCCTCTTCCGCGAATTCCGCAGCGCCAACTGCTATCCTCTGTACGCCTCGACTTCAGCGGAGCGCCTGGATGTCGAATTTGCCGGCTCCAACGACGGCGGCGCGACGTGGCGCCCGTATCCCTTTCGCTACAAACCCCAGTTCGAGGACCGCATGTCGCCCTTCCTCGCCCCGCGCTTCGGCCGCTTCGAGGCCACGCTGCAGATCGTGATCGACCACGGCTGGCAGGTCAGCCTCATTCCCGACGTCGCCCGCGAGTTGCTCCGGGGCAATCCCGACGTGATCGGCCTTTTTGCCCGCAACCCGTTCCCCGACGGCCCGCCGGGCGTCATGAGGATGATCGTCTATCGTTACACCTTCACCGATCGGAAAACGCACCGCGAGACCGGCCGCTACTGGAACAAAGAATACGTCGGTGACTACGTCGAGCCGATCGCCGCCGTCCGGCAATAGAAGGTGTTCGAGAAAATCGGCGCAACATGCCCTTCCAGATCGCCACCGAGATCAGGCGGAGACCCAACGTGCCGGACACCGGCGGTCGCGTGCCTAGTCTGGTTCTTCCTCGCCGACGACTTCAAGGGGACCGAGCTCGACCGTGCCTTTGTACGGATGCGGGCGCCGCAGGCCGCGGCTGTCCTGACCGAAATAAGGCGCGGCGCTCCAAGCCATATTTTGGAGCGCTTTCGCGAAAGCACCGCGCTCTCGGACGCTGATGCGAGCGAACCATAGCAGCTTCAGTTTCTTTTCCTTCACTGCGATTTTGAAATCGTAGGCCTGCAACACGACAAAATATCGATTCTCGCCCACCTCGGCCAACACATCCTTTCCCATCGCCATGTTCTGGATGAACCGGCCGCGTTCGACGGACTCGGTGTAGCCGAGAATCCGCGCGTTTTGATCATCGAGCCGGTCGCGCTCGCGGTTCACCATCTCCACTTGCGTGAGGATGGAATCCAATGTGCCCCCGTCCTGGATACCCGACGCCTGTGGCACGCCCATGCCGTGTGGGATGTCAGCCATCGCCCGGTCGGTGGCTTGGGACGCGTCGTGATCGCTGCTGCCTTGGGTGGAACCCCAGAAAACCAAAATCAGGAGCTCGGCATCTTCGGCGCGGTGCGCCGGCAGATAGTTCATGTGCTCAAGGGGATTCGCGACGACACGGGCGACATCGACGAAATTCAATTTCGCCATGAACGGATCGCTGATCCGGTTCCAACAGCCGCCCTCGCCAAATGTGTAGCGTTCCGGCTTGAAGGTATCGTCGGCCTGACGTGTTCGCTCGTAGCCATTGAAGACCTGGGAAAACACGGCCACTGATTGTGCCGTCGAAACCGTCAACGCGGTGCACCAGAAAGCGACGGCCGCGGACAACAACGAGCGATGGGGTGAGCGCATAGCGTAAAAGGAATCGCGGAGAACTCGAAAGTGATCGCTGATATCTATCGAAACCAGTCGCTTTCGCAAGGACGTCCAGCGGTCGACGAGATGGTCCGCAGCCAGCGCATCGACATCTGGATTCGCTCGCTGTTTGATCGGAACCAGCTGCTCGACGAACTCCATTTGCTAGAGCGTGTCATGCACTCATGAAGTTGGGCTTGGAGGCGACGCCAAGGAGCAGGCCGACGTACGGAGCCCGGGATGCGCTGAACGGGACGCGACCATTCCTCAATGCGATGCTGGCAGGACGAGACTCGGAA
>JANOIK010000609.1:0-6726 GCA_031407585.1 Planctomycetota bacterium
TTCGACGGCTTCTTGCAGCCACATGACGGCGTCGTCATTGGCGCTGCGGCGTGCCAGCGAGTCGCGACCGAGCGGCGCGGGGTTCCACATCGCAAAAAACTTGCGGCCCCGCGGCGAGCCGTCGTCGTCGATCACTTCGACGTCACGGCCGATGAGCCGGCTCACCAGCTCGCCCGGGTTGGCGATCGTGGCGCTCGTCGCGAGAAACACAGGCTGGCTGCCGTAATGCCGGCAGACTCGCAAGAGCCGCCGCAGGACGGCCGAGACGTGCGCCCCGAGGATGCCGCGGTAGGTGTGCACTTCGTCGAGGACGACGAACTGCAGCGAGGCGAACAGCTCGGCCCACTTGGGGTGATAGGGCAGAATGCCGGCGTGCAGCATGTCGGGGTTGGTGAGCACGAGATTCGCTTCGTTGCGAATCCGCCGCCGCTGGGCGGTGGGCGTGTCGCCGTCGTAAACGCCCGGCCGCACTGCTGTGGCGAGCTCGGCGTCGTCGCCGACGAGTTCGAGCAGGCCTTTGAGTTGGTCCTGGGCGAGGGCTTTGGTGGGGTAGAGGTAGAGGGCGCGTGGAGTGCTGGTACCCGCTGCACCCCCCTCCCCAGCCCTCCCCGCCGAGGGGAGGGGGCCGGAGCATTTCAAAATTGATTCCAGAATCGGCAGGTTGTAGCAGAGCGTCTTGCCGCTCGCGGTGCCGGTGACCGCGACCCAATCGCGCCCCGCCCGGGCCGCCTCGAGCGCCGCCGCCTGATGCACATACAGCCGCTCCACCCCGCGCCCGGCGAGGACCCGCTTCAGCGCTCCGGCCAGCGGCACGCCGGGGTCCGCATACCGCCCCAAGCGTTCCGGCAGTACCTCGACATGCTCAAGCTGCCCCGCATAATCCCGGCGCGCTTCAATCCGCGCCAGCAGCGCTTCTACATCCATGTCCCGCCCTCCCTGAGCCCGGCGCCTCAACTTTCCTAAACACGCGTGCAGTTTAACGATCGGCCGCAATCGCTAGCAAGCTCTTTGCGCAGGCCTCACGTGCTAGCACCCGCCCACGCGACCTTGCCAAATCCGCCGCCGTGCCGCTACAGTCTCGCCCGCTTGCCTGCCGAGTTTAACCGATGCGGCTGCGCCTCGACGTCACCCCAAGCCAGGCCTACGCTATGCCCACGATCGACGCCACCCAAGGCCTCGTGCTCAACGACACGGCTCAGCAGCTCGTCAACGATGTGCTGGTGTGGATCGGCTTTGGCACGGTCATTGGCCTGCTGGCCAAGGGGATCATGCCGGGCCGCGATCCAGGGGGCGCCATCGCCACCGTGCTCATGGGCATCGGCGGTACGGTGATGGGCTGCGGCGTGCTGAGCTACTTCAACGACGGCGTCCGCGTCGTTCCCGTCAGCCCGCTGGGGATGCTGGTGGGCACCGGCGGCACCCTGCTCATCCTGTTCTTCTACAAGCTGTTGGGCGGGTACTACTTCCTGGAAGGCGAGTACGTCTCTCGCAACCACCGCGCCCGGCTCGGGCCGGCGCGCCGTCGCCGCACGACGGCGGCGACCTACGAAGACTGAGGGCGGTCAGTTGTTCGTGCTCCGTTGTCCGTTGCAGTGAGACGGAAGTCCTACGACTGCGCTCCTTGCAACGGACCACGGACCATGGACACGATCTCAGTTCGACTCCTCGTACACCAGCTTCGGCGGCGGCACCTTCGACGCAATCTGCCCAAACGCCTCCAGCAAGTCCGCTTCCATGACGGTGGGGTCGCCGGGAGGTACGTCGGTAAAGATTCCGCCGCCGACAAAGGCGATCGCTTTCATCAGCGCGTCATCCCCTTCGACGCCAACAGACATCGTATGAATGGTGATTCCTTCCTGGGCGGCGAGCACGGCCTCGTAAAACGAGTAGCGCTTGTACTGATCGCTCGTTGAATAGTCCGCGTCGCCGTCGCCGTCGTAGTCCGTGTAGTTGCTCCAACTCCAGCCGCTCGGCAACGACCAACCCGAGGGAATCTGGTTTGCGAGTCCGTCGGTCATGAGCAGCATGGTCGGCCGAGATCCAAACCGGGTGTTGCCTTCGGTCGTGCCGTTCCCCAACAGCAATTCGCGTCCTTTGCGAATACCGTCACCGATGTTCGTCTGACCATTGAACTCGCCGGCTTGAAGATGAATCTGTATGTCATCGATCGCACCGAACTCCGGCGTGATCGGATCGCTTGATACGTCGACGCTGATCTCGCCGTCGCTAAAGTCGGTGATGGGCTCGGCCCATTGACCGTAAATCACCAGCCCCACCTCGTCGCCAAAATCAAGGCCTTCCAAGAATTCGAGAAACAGTGTCGAGCCGCTTTTCACCGCTTGCGCGGGGTAATGCGGCGTCCGCCACATGTCTTCCGAATTGTTGCGGTCACGAGGCGTATAGCCGTTGGTCGATCTCCGTTGCAACCAGTCCACCAAGGTGCGATAGCCATACTTCTTGCGATAACTCGTATTCGAATGATTCTTCACATAGTCGATGTACCGGTTCCACGCGGCATCGCTGGTGGAGTTCGAGGGCTTGTTCTTGGGAGAACCGTCGGAGTTCCGTCCAGCTTGCGGATAGGGATACTTGCGGCTGCCATCGCCGTTGTTCGTGTTGAGACCGAGCGTGCTGCGGATTGTGGCCGTGTCGGTGCTGCTGACGTACGTGCCGGCGGCCGAGTTGATGCTGCCAAAGCCGGTGCTGGGGAACTTCGAGATGGACGTGCCGGGCCACTTCGGATCGGCGTTGCGCAGGGCGGTCCATATTCCGTCGAGCAACGTTACCACGTCGCTCGACGGCAGGCTCGAATCCAGGATGTTGCTGTCGTAGTTCATAGAACCTGAGTAGTCGAGAACCATCACCAGATCGCGGGCCTCGACGAACGCCGTGGCCGACGTCTGGATCGGCGCCTTCGACCGGCCGACGGCCCAACCGAACGCTAGCGGCAATTGGCCATCTGGCGCCGACACGTCGCTCGCCGTACGACGGGCGATCACTTGCACGACGTTGTATGGCGTGGCGCCCCACGTGACGGGCCATGTGCCGTTCGCGGTATTAAAACTCCTTTTGCCGAACCGGATGTCGGTCTCGGGATTGACGTACACGCCGTTGCCTTCCGCGACGTCGGTCGCCATCGCGCGAGCCGCCGCGATCGCCGCCGCACTGACGCTCCCCTGGCCGGAGCCGCCGGACTGCCCAGCATATTGGACGGCAGAGGTGATCTCCGTCGCCGCGGCCAGCGCCGCCGCGTCGCAGGCGTTCTGCATTCTTGTCTCTGTGAGCACCATTCGACTGGCGTCCACCGACAACGCCACGAAGGCGAACACGGCGATCAGACAGAAGCCGGTCACCACCACGACCACGCCCCGCCGTTTGTTCCACTCCCATCGGTGATGCCGCAAAGTTTCGAGTCGCTTGATTTGTCGTGGGGCGTTCATGGTAGATTCTCCATTTGAGCCGACAGTGATCCGCCTAAGGGCAGCGCTTGTTCAGGAATTTAGTTAGACAACATCGCCCGTCCATTGCGGAACGTTAGCGCCGCTGACAGATTGCTCGCTTGGTAATGCCTGACCGGCGAGTGGCTGACCTTGGAGTACGGGATGCTAATGCGGATCTGGAACAGCTCCAGATCGTTGTCGGGATCATCCAGGTCGAAATTCTGGGCCGGATTCTCAGCGTCGACGACCGTGACGGTTAAGTCGTTCTTGTTGATGCCCGCCGAGGCGAGGAAGTTCTTGACGTCCTTGATCAGCTTGCTGTTGGTCGTCTCACCGTCCGGCACCAAGCCTGAGCGGTCCAGCGACGCGAAGCGGGCGCCCTCGCGGGCTGCAGTTTCCAGCGTGTTCTGAACCGTGAATACCCGCGACAGCTCTAAGAGGCCGACCACGATGGCCAGCATCGCCGGGGCCACCATGGCAAACTCCACCGCGACCGCACCGCGGCGCTTGCGGTTGTTCGTTCCGCCACGTTGCGATTTATTCAGCATTCCTCGCACGACATACTCCTCCGCATCCAAGTGCATTACTCGTGTCGCATGAACGCTTGCGCGTCCAGCGTCATGTTTTTCAAAAAAGGCATCGGCACCAACGCGATCGAATTGTAGGCCACCTTGGCGCGGACCATGAACATTTGGCGCGGCTCGGCGTTGACGACCTCGATGTCGGCAAGCGCTTCCAGCCCCGAATCGGAACTCGGGGGCGTGCTCGATGAGTCGAATACGCTCGCATCCTTCACGTAGACGGTCACCTTGCTGATCGCCACGGCGGAGCCCATCGTTTGGTTCACTCGAGCCCGAACGTCGGCCGTCGTGGTTCCCTCGGTCGAACCGATGCGCGCCCCGTTGCGGCACGCGCTGTTCAGCAGGCTCAGCATCAACTGCGCGTGGCCAAACTCCGCCACGCCGAAGAGCAGCATTAAATACACGGGAAACACCACGGCGGTTTCGACCGCTGCGGTGCCTCGACGTTGCCGGCGACGTGAACGTGAAAAGCGCATAGACGAGGCGACTTTCGCCACTCCAATCGCGCGCACATGCCGCGGCGCAAGCGCCGCGAACTGAGCTGACGTGGGAAGTAGCAGGAGAGGCGGGCTGCCGGGTGGTCCGGCATTCGGAGGGCGAAGAGGCAGGCGGAAAAGGAGGGCCTAGCGGTCTGATCCCGCGAGACCGACTGGTGCTGCACGTTCCGCGGATTGCGCAAGGCCAGTCACTACAACCCTAGGTCAACTTTTGACCGTAGGTTGCCTGCGGCGCCAAGAAATTTGCGCAGCAAAGCCTTTTCACCCTTCGGGCGTCATCCTTGCCGACGCGATCGATAGAATCGCCACCCCAAAAGCGGCGGAGGGAGGCGCTAAAAGCCCTCTTTCCGCATAACGGCCGAGGATGTCAGCGTCTTGCCGCCCATGAACCACGGGGCGGGCAACCAGCTCACGTTGCCGAAGCTTACGGAAGTTGTCACTGTAATCGCCGTGCCAGCCGCCGCCGTGCCGGCATCCGGCGAAACCGTTGTGGTCACCGTCGGCACGCCCACGCCGGCCGTGTACTCGGAGACCGCGCTCGTCACGGCCGAATCGGACGACGACAGCATCGTGGCGCGCCGCGCCCCGACGCGCGAGGCGTTGATCAGCACCTGCTGCACCATGATCGCCCGTCCCACTTCGACCATGCCGATCACCAACATGAAAAAGATCGGAGCGACAATGGCGAATTCCACGGCAGCGGCGCCAATTCGCGCGGTGCGCCGGCGCGCCGGGGAGGGTGGACCCGTGATCCGTTCAATCTTGGCGAACCGTCGCCAAAGTGATTGCTTGCCCATACCTACGGCTCCATGCTTAAGGGCGTTCTGGTGAAACGAGACGGTGACAATTCATCTCGCTATTTCACGAGCACGACAGGGGTGTAAACGTAGTCGCTGGTTTCATCGGTCGAAGCGATGCCGCCCGGCATGACCATCGGCGCAGGCTGCACCACCACGCGCTTCTGATTCATCGAGCCGGTGAGCTTGACCTCCATAATCCGAATCCCTGCCCAATGGACGATCGTGTATTGGGCGTTGTTCCCCGGGCCGTCGACCTGCGAGAAGATCGGAATCAACCGCGGCTGACCCTTGATCGAGTCGAGTTCGTCTTTCACGCCGGCGCTGATGCCCGTGTCGCCGTTGAGCTCCATTTCACCGCATTCGTCCAGCTCCAACGATCCGCCATGATGGGCCATATCCGAAGGCGAAATGCCATACACGATTTGACGCGCTATGTCCGCGGTGCTGTTGTTACTGCTGCCGATGTCGACGGTTCCTCGGTTGCCCGGCGACCCCGTGCCTTGCGGAAACAGGTTGACCTCCAGCACGCCGTCCGAGCCGGCGGTCACCGTTTTGGTGGACGGATTCCAACGCCAACTGTCGCTGGCATGTCCCTCGAGCAAATCTTCCCAAGTGTCCCAGTCCAGGGCGTACGGCAGCACGTTGATGTTGCCGCCGGACGACGGCGTCCGCACCCCGCTGATGCGCCGGTAGAAGCCGGCCGTCGCCTCGGCGTCCAGGCCCATGCTGGCGCGGCCAAAGACTTTGGCAAAGAAGAACGGCGCTTCGCCGTTGAGTGACGAATCTCTGCGAACCTTTACCTTCACCGCGTTGAAATTGTTGGGATTCGACGAGTCGAGCGATGAACCGTAGGAGTAGAGATTTTCGATGCGGCCGAATACCAAGTCGCCGCTCGTCGAATTGTCCGAGTTCTGATTGATTGCGGGCTGCACGCCGCCGACGCGATTTGAAAGCGCGTAGTTTGCGGCGGTTTGCCTTCCGGTGGCGAGTGAATCAGCGGGAGTAGCCCCGTTGGCGAGACGTTCCGCGTAGCTCCAGCAGGCGGCCAGTGCCGCTGCGTCGGCCGTGCGCTGCAGCTCCTGCTTATTCGTTAGGATATATCCCGTATCGACCGCGAAGGCAGCCAGCCCCAAGGCGACCAGCGCCATTACGGCGGTCAGTACGGTAATGGCGCCGCGGCGACTTGGGCGACGATGGCGGGGTATTTGCGTGCAATCCATGGTAGAGCTCCTGCGGGCGGAAAACCTGGTGTGCTGCGGCAGTAACGGACTTCCGGGGCGGTTGATTAGGGGTCCAGATCCGCGTCGATATCGATCGGAGCGTCCATCTCGTAGACGTTGCCTTCCGAGTCCCACCAGCGAAGCTTCGTCAGCACAAGCGAGCGTACGCGGTTGCCCGCGAAGCTCAC
>JANOIK010000625.1:0-2457 GCA_031407585.1 Planctomycetota bacterium
GACTTCCGGGGCGGTTGATTAGGGGTCCAGATCCGCGTCGATATCGATCGGAGCGTCCATCTCGTAGACGTTGCCTTCCGAGTCCCACCAGCGAAGCTTCGTCAGCACAAGCGAGCGTACGCGGTTGCCCGCGAAGCTCACCCCCGACTCGCCAAGTGAAACTGCCGGGCGGTAGCCGTTCAAATTGTGAATGTGCGCGCCAATCGTAAACTTCAAGTGGCCGTCATTGCCGAAGTCCTCCCAAGTCGACGATTCGCCCTGACGAATCTCGAACGTCAGCGATGAGCCGTGCAGTTCGGTGCGTTGCACCCAACGTACGACTTCATTGTTGTGGTGCAACGCGGAGTCGGTCAGGCTCTCGCGGCTGTCAAGCAGCGATGCGCCGTTCCACAGTTGGACTTGCAATCCGCCGGGAGCGTAGTCAGGGTGGCTACGATGGTTCAGAGTGAACACAAAGTAGTCGCTGTCCAGGTCGCTGGTGGGAGACATGACCAT
This sequence comes from Planctomycetota bacterium, assembly GCA_031407585.1. Lineage (GTDB taxonomy): Bacteria > Planctomycetota > Planctomycetia > Pirellulales > Lacipirellulaceae > Lacipirellula. The sequence continues at coordinate 496 of JANOIK010000625.1, forward strand.
GCACACCTGCGGACCACTTCTCGATTCGTCGGGCTCGCCCACGGTGAGCTCCCAGTGTTCTTCGATCGCCACGACCTCGATCGCGTAACTCGAGCCGCACCAAGATGCGGCCAAAGCAAACGCCGCGAGCATCCTCCACTGGAGTCGCATCGGGGTCCGGACAGTTCGAAATGCGGTGGGCAAGGAGCGCATAATACAACCTCCGCGAGAAACAAGGGACGTGCGGCGACCGCGCCGCGCTGGGCGAGCAATCCATCGCACACGCCTCGGAAGATTCGCAAAACTGGGAATCTACAGAGCGTGCTAGGGGCAGGTGGGACGAGACAGGCGGGAATCTAATTGACGAGCTGCGTAGTTCGCAGGGTCGGGCGCTTGGCCTAACCAACAGAAACTTAGTGCGATTTTTGAGAGTAGGCGGGGTAAAAGTCGATCAGCGCGACGTTTTGCGGCAATGTGTCTATTTCTTGGACTGAGGGCGTCTCAATTCGAGCCGTTGCGTGCGTGCAACAAGATGCCGAGCCGCCTCATGACTCCGTCGCCGAGATGTTTCAAGTGCGCATAAAAATGCCCCGACCAGGATGGTCGAGGCTGAATTGGTAATTCAACTTTACTTTACGCACGATCGCGTGGGCATCACCGCCAAGTTAGCGGACGGACGAAGTCGCGTTTGTTCGTCGTAATGGCAAGCTCGCCAAAGTTGTAGTCTTTCGCCGCGAAGCCGCTCTGCAGCACGATGCCTTCGAAGGCGTCCGCGTCGCGGTCGTCGTCGGCTTGGTTGTCGGGCGCGATCAGTCCGTTGGGCGCCTGGAGAACGCCCACGCCGTTCACCGTCGTGCCCAGCGACTCCAGCCCGTCCTTGTACTTCAGCGGCTGCGTGGGCTCGAACACCAGGTACGAGCCCGGCGCCAATCCGGTGAAGGCGTAGTGGCCCGCCGCGTCGGTGGTCGTCGTCCGCGAGATGAACGTCCCCGCCAGGTCGTTGCCCGTGAGCGTGATCACCACGTTGGCGAGCGGCTTCTCGGTCGACTCCTTGATGCCGTTGCTGTTCTTGTCGGCGTATACAAAACCTTCGATGCTGCCGGGGACAGCCACCACCAGCGTCGGTTCCTCGTCCTCGTTATTCGTGTAGTCGAACTCCAGCTCGTTGGCGTACACGCTCGTCGTGTTCAGCAGCGTGCCGGTGAAATTGGCGGCAACCTGCACCGTGACCGTGATCGAGGCCGTGGCCCCCGCGGCCATGTTGCCCAGGTCGAACTTCAGTTCGCCGGGCAGTCCGCTCAGATTCGTGCGCGACGCGGAAACCAGCGTCACATGCGGCGGCAGCGTGTCGAGCACCGTCACGCCCGTGGCCGCCGACGGGCCGTTGTTCTTGATCGCGAGCGTGTAGCTGAACTGCTCGCCCGGCGCCACGGGGTCGCGGCTGTCGCTCTTGTCGATCTCCAGGTCGATCTTCGGCGTGATCGGCGTGTCGACTTCGTCGCGGTTGTTCAGCAGGTTGATTTCGTCGAGTGCGTGAACCTCGGCCTCGTTGTGCAGAACGCCCGTGGCGCTCGCCTTCACCGTGGCCATGATCGTGATGATGATCTGGGCCCCGGGGGCCATGTCGCCCAGGCCGCCCGTGACCAGGCCGCCGCTGTGGGTGAGCGAAACGCCCGCCTTGTTCGTCGTGACCGAGTCAAATGTCACGCCCGCGGGCAGCGTGTCCTTGAACTGCACGTTCTTGGCGATCGACGGGCCGTCATTGACCACCAGCACCGAGTACCGCAGCGGCTCCAGCGGGGCCGTCGTCATCTGGTCGACGCTCTTGTCCAGCACCAGGTCGAACCCGAAGAAGCCGAAGTCGACCGTGCGATTCGAGTTCGCGTCGTCGCCGTCGGTAGTCGGCTCGGCGCCGCCGCCCAAGCTCACCGCGAGACTCACGACGCCAAACCCCGCCAGCGGCGTGCCGTTGTCGTCGTTGTT
>JANOIK010000544.1:0-1501 GCA_031407585.1 Planctomycetota bacterium
GCCCGGACTTGCCACGGGCCTGTGCGCGGGGGAGGTCACCATCACCGCTACCTGGAACGGCGTCGCTGGCTACGGGAAGCTGAGCGTCGCCGACTCGAGCCAGGCGGGGACATCCGCACTCGCTCCGCTGAAGCCAGCCCAATAGTGCACCCAAGAAAAAACGGTCAAGTGACCCGCTTGGCGCTGGTGCCCGGGTCGCTGCCGCAACGAGTTATCGAAGCTCCCAAAGCGGGAACAAGAGGAGAACAAAATGGCCAATGGAAGCATATCCGGAACCAGTGGGCGGCCGCCGCTCAATCCCCCGCCCAACGCAGTAGGCGGGCCACCCGGCGCCCTAACGCAACCCGTGAATCTGCAGCGAACGGCCTCGCCGCTCAGCCCCGAGGTGGCGCTGTGGGCGTACATCCGCAGTCGCACGCAGGCCATTTCATTCAATAGCTATCAAGCAACGATCGATCCGATCATGTGTGGAGCGGCGGGCGTGGCCCCAGCGGGCGTCAACGGGAACACGAGCAATCTGCGGCTCCCGTTCCCCGGCGTGGACCGCTACACGCTGCTAAAAACCGCCACGGAGATCTTCCTCATGGATCAATGCGGTGTGCAGCTCTCCCTCGCGCAAGCGCTCACCCCGAAGGTCTTGCGAGAAGAGAACGGACGGCTGTCTCCGAACGCGATCGATCAGCCGACCTTCGACCAGCTTTGGAGTGACTACACGGTTGCGACGGACGGCGTGGAGACGCTCCCGTATCTACAGCTCATCCGCCTGAAGCTGAAGGATGTCCCGCTCAAGGATGGGAATGCCGATGCGGCGAACTGCTTCGGCATCCTGGAAGACAAGCTGACACGACCTTGCATGATCGAGCTCATCTGGTCCTATTGGCACGAGGAAGCGCTGCTCGTGCAAACCATGAACGCGATCAGTCTGCGTTTCCAAAACCGCCGACGCCATGCCGGTCGGGACCCGCTCGCGCATCTCGAAATCGATCCGCTGCGACCCCTCGGCAACATCCTATGGGGTTACATCCAGGACGAGCAGCATCGCCTCAGCGTCGAGCGGCGAGCCTACGAATACGATCACCACTACGGCATCGTCCTGCAGGGAAAGGCGGTGCCGCCCCTCAAGACAGCGGATAGTCGCTCCAAGTTCCTCGGGGCGCTGCACAATCTCTTGCACACTTGCGCCATTTTCTACAAGCAAGACGACGACACCACGGTGATCTCGGACGCGTTTCCAGTGCTCAACAGCCTCAAGGAAACACACCTGATTCTCACTCAGGGCGCCCACAACCAGTATGGCGATCTGCCGTGGACGGCACGGCTCGAGATGTTGATGGAGGAGTGGCTGCTGGCTCGGCCCGAGATCCGTGAGTTTCTACCGAGCCGCGTGATGGTGGCGTATCCAGAAGGGTGGATGGATCGGGTCGAGGCCATGAAAAAGTTCCAAACTTGGGACGATACGCCGGTCGTCCACTTCCGTGATCTGGGCGTGTTCGGCGAGCAT
>JANOIK010000709.1:0-1657 GCA_031407585.1 Planctomycetota bacterium
AATCGTGATTCTCGGACGGCTGGGTCGTCCTCTATCAGGCCATCACAGCGGACAGTCTGATCGCTTGATTGTCGCTGATGGTCTGGAGTCCTTCAAGTTGCAGGTATCGGCGTTGCAATTGCCACTCGTCATTCTGCTCGAGTAGGAGCGCGCCAACCAATCGCGTGATCGCGGGATCGTTGGGGAAGATGCCCACGACGTTGGTGCGGCGCTTGATTTCGGCGTTGACCCGTTCCAAGGGATTGGTCGAGGCGATTTGCGCCCAATGCGCCTTGGGGAAACTCTTGAAGGCCAATACGTCGGGCTCGGCCTCGTCCATCATTGCTGCGAGCTTGGGAAACTTGGCGCGGAGCTGATCGGCGACCACCCGCCATTGGGCGCTGGCGGCCTCCGCACTGTCCTGCGCGAACACGGTGTTGATCAAGGCCAGCACCATCTGCCGCTGGCCCTTGCCGGCGTAGGCCAAAGCGTTGCGGATGACGTGGACCCGGCAGCGTTGCCAGGTCGACTTGAGCACCTTCGCCGCGGCCGCCTTCAGCCCCTCGTGGGCATCGGAGATCACCAGCTTCACGCCACGTAGCCCGCGGCGGGTAAGACTGCGCAGAAAGTCGGTCCAGAAGGTCTCGGCCTCGGACGGTCCCACGGCCATCCCCAGCACCTCGCGTACTCCGTCAGTGTTGACCGCGACGGCGATTATTACGGCCACTGACACGATCCTCCCGGCTTGGCGCACCTTGACGTAGGTGGCATCGATCCACAGGTACGGCCAGTCACCCTCGAGGGGACGGCCAAGGAACGCGCCCGCCCGCTCGTCGATCTCGCCGCACAACCGTGACACCTGGCTCTTGCTGATCCCGGTCATCCCCACCGCTTTGACCAGGTCGTCCACCGAGCGCGTCGATACGCCTTGGATGTACGCTTCCTGGATCACCGCGGCCAGCGCTTTCTCCGCCGTCCGGCGCGGCTCCAGAAAGCCGGGGAAATAGCTGCCCGAGCGCCGTTTCGGCAGCTTGAGGTCGACCACGCCGGCCCGCGTTTCCCATACCCGCTCGCGGTAGCCGTTGCGGCTGTTCGCCCGTTCTGCACTGCGCTCGCCGTAGCCCGCCCCGCACAGCGTCTCCACATCCAGATCCATCAACCGCTGCGCGACAAACTGGATCATCTGCCGCAACAAATCCGCGTCCGGCCCCTTCTCAGCCAGTTCCGCCAGTGACATGCTTGCCTTGGTCATCGTGGTTCTCCCGGAAAGTCGTTGAGTCTTCGCAAACCCAACTCTATCCAAGAATCACGATGGCCACCCGCATCGGCTCAGGCCACCTCTCTTACACCACGGCCGGGGACAAGATCTGCCGCAATTGCGCGGCTCTCTCGGTATCCGAGGGGACTAAGAGAGCCAAGGGAGACTTTGATCCGCTTTTCGTTGTACCAGCGGATGTAAGAATCCACGATTGCAACGAATTGCTCAATGGTTGTGGTCTTCCAATCTCGAGGATAGAACAACTCCGTTTTCAGCCGTCCAAAGAAGCCTTCGCAGGCTGAGTTATCGGGTGAGCACCCTTTGCGTGACATTGACCGAACGAGTTTGGCATCACCCATCCGAGTTAACCAGCCTGGCCATCGGTAGTGAGCCCCACGATCCGAATGGACAACGGGACGG
>JANOIK010000736.1:0-2264 GCA_031407585.1 Planctomycetota bacterium
ATACGGATTCTAATCTGAAGTAGCGCGCCTCCTCTTGCGCCCTCCCAGGTTACCTATCATGATATCGCGGGCTCCTTTTCAGGGAGGTTGCGATGGACGTGAAGGATCATTTGCCGTTGGCTGAACTGCAGCGGCTAGAGCGCGTTGAGAAGAACGCCGATCGCGCCAAGCGGCTGCGGATCATCATCCTCGGAATCGAAGGTTGGACGGCGCCTGCGGTGGCGATGGCCGTCGGCTTGACCCGCCGCATCTGCCAGCGTTGGGTGCGTCGCTACAACGAAGACGGACTCTCCGGGCTCGACGACCGCCGCGGTCACGAATCGCGACTCCCGCTCACGCCGGAACAACAAGAGCAAGTCCGCCAGCGACTCGACGCCGGGCCGACGGACCAGGACGAAGTCTGCTCGCTGCGCGGCAAAGACGTGCAGCGGATCTTGGCCCAGGAGTTCAACCTGCTGCGCTCGCTGGCCGGCGTGTATCACTTGCTTCATCGGCTCGGGTATTCGTATCTACGGCCCCGGCCGCGGCATCGAAAGGCCGAAGAGCGAGAAACAAGCGGCGTTTCTGAACGCCTGGCCCGACCGGCTGCGCGCGATTGCCGCGGCGCATCCGACCCAGCGGCTGCGGGTCTATGTTCAGGACGAGTCGCGATTCGGCCAACAAGGGACGACGACCAACGTATGGGCCAAGCAGGGTTCGCGGCCCACGGCGATTCGTCAGACTGAATACGAGTACCTCTGGGTGCTCGGCGCCGTCTGCCCCGAGACGGGCCATGCCGAAGGACTGCTCAGCCCGCAACTCAACACGAAGATCGTCAACGAGTTCCTGGCGCAATTCGCTCGCACGATTCCGGTCGACGAGCACGCCGTCATGCTCTGGGACGGGGCCGGCTTTCACGCCAGTAAGCAACTTCGCGTTCCCGACAACGTGACCGTCGTCACGCTGCCGGCGTACAGTCCCGAGTTGAACCCGATTGAGAACCTCTGGCACTATCTGAAAAGCCACCATTGGAGCAATCGGGCCTACGACGATTACGACGCCCTGGAACAGGCGGCCGTCGATGCCTGGCAAAAAGCCGCACTCGACGCCGACCTCATGAAAACTGTTTGCGCCGCTCCCTACCTCGAACGCGCTACTTCAACTTAGAATGCGTATAAGTACTCGCCGGCCGGAGAGCGGCTTTGGCTGCATCAGTTCGGCGGCGATGGAAGCGAAGTCGCGGCGGATGTCTGCGTTGACGACTTGGGAAACGCATACCTGACTGGAGTGTGGCCCGACGCGGAAAGGTTTCCGGACGTACAGGATGCATTCCTTCGAAAGTATAGTTCGGCAGGCGACATTTTATGGACGACGGTGATCGAGCCGACCAGCGATGCGCGAGCTATCGCGCTTGATGGCGTGGGGAACATTTTTGTTTCAGGAAATCATGGCGCCTCTTACATTCGAAAATTCACGGCGGATGGGCTGGAACTTTGGCACGCCGTGCCTTCATCTCCGGGCATTGCCACGGGCGAAGCCATTGCAGTGGCGCCGAACGGTTCCGTGCATGTGGCTGAGACGACGGCCGTGCTTTATGGCCCGTTTATACTGGCTGGCCGCGTCGTCAAGCTTGCACCAGAGCCTGACGGGGGAGCAATCGCGGCCATTGGCGCGGTTATTCTTGGCGCGCTTCGGTGCCGACGATTGAAGCCGTCGATGCACGCACTGCCTACCGCAGCTTAGTCGGCAACGAGCGTTCCCATCTCGCGCAGCGAATCGAGCGTGAAGATGCCCGTGTCGTGGCCGTCGCTGAAGTGGATCGAGTACGCGTAACGCCCCGTCGGGTGCATCGCCGCGATCCGCAGCGGCTGGGCTTCCACAGCGCTGAGCACCGGCAGCAGCGTGGGCGCCGGAGGCGGCGCCGAGCGCAGCTCCCGGCAGGTGGCGCACGGGCACTTGTCGCGCAGTTCCCGCACCGCGTAGTCGCGCGTTTGGCCATCGCTCCACGCGATACGCAGCGTTTCGGGGCTAACGAGCTTCAACTCAAGCGGCGTCGGTGCGGCGTGCGTCATAGTTTCTCAACAATACAAAGCAAATCTAATAGCCCCCGGCGCAAGCCGTGGGGTTGAACCCTGGGCTCGCGCCCAGGGCTATTGCGATTCGAATCATTTAACGGTTCGCGAAACGCCTCGTTCTCTCGCGTCGATCAGGCGCCGCCCCTTCCCCTCAAATCGCGGCAGCGAGCGCGGCTCGGCCAACTGCACCGCGACGGCGAGCCCCAGCCG
>JANOIK010000739.1:0-3167 GCA_031407585.1 Planctomycetota bacterium
GCCGCGGGCGGAGCGGCCGTGCCTGTGCCCGTACCGCCGGGCGCCGGGGCGCCGCCGCCGGCGGGGGGAGCTGTCGCGCCGGCGCCGGGCTCGGTCGTCAGAGCGCCTTCGGCGACACTCGCGCCGGCGTCGACCAAACGCTTGAGCATCGTCTCCGCTTCGCGGCGATAGAGGAACACGCCTCCAGCGGCTTGGTCGAGCACCTGCTGGAGGAGCGCCGCGGCCTTATCCGGCTGGTTCTGCGCCTCCATGATACGCGCGATGAGGTACGCCCCGTCCGCGCTCGGATTCTGCAAGCCGCGATTGAGCACCTGGTTGGCGTCGTTCAACCGGCCCATCTGGTACAGTACCCACGCGAGCGTGATCTTGGTTTGCGTGGCGTCCGGAAAGAGCGCCGCGTTGCGCTGGGCGTAGCCGAAGGCGCGTTCGAGCTCGGCCGAGTCTTTTCCTTCCGACAGGATGAGCGCCAGGAGATTCGTGGCGATCGAGTTGTTGGGGTCGAGCGTGAGCACCTTGGTCAGGGCGTCGACAGCCTCTTTGTTTTTCCCTTGCATCTTGGCGACGACGCCGTCCAGCAGGATCGCGTTCACGGATTCGGGCGCCTTGGCGCGCATGGCAGAGACGACTTCCTGGGCTTTCGTCAGATCGTTCTGCTGAATGAGCCACTCGGCGTAGGCCCGGCCGGTGCCTTCGTTGGTCGGCTCCGCGACGTAGGCCGCCTCGAACGCCTTGCGGGCTTCGTCGAGCTTCTTTTCCTGCGTGTAGAGTTGGCCAATCCAAACTTGCGGATGGTTCGACGTGGCGTCGAGTTCACGCGCCTTGGTGAATTCGGCGAGCGCCTCGGCGGGCTTGTTCAAGCGGAACAGCGTGTTGCCCAGGCGCTGGTGCGCGACCGGGCTTTCTGGATCGACGGCGATCCACTTCATGAGCAGCGCGTTGGCCTCGGCCCACTGCAGGCGGCGTTCGTGCACCGCGGCGAGTCCCGCGAGCACGCGGATCGCGAACTTGCCCTTACGCTTGTCGTTCTCGGTAAACTTCTCGGTGAGCACGTTGGCCTTCTCGAACAGCGCGTGAGCCTCGGTGATGCGGCCTTCAACGAACGCCAGATCGGCGAGCAGGAGGTACGCTTCGGGGTCGCCGCCGTTTTCGGTGACGGTCTTCTCCAGGTACGCCCGCGCGGCCTGGCCGTTGCGGACGATCACCTGCATCTTGGCGAGCGTGAGGTCGGTGGGCGGCAGCTTGGGGTACTTGCCCTTGGCCACTTCCAAGAATTCGCGAGCGCCGTCGAGGTCGTTGTTCAAGAATCGCTTGATGGCGCTGTCCACCTCGGGGTACGCCTGATTGGAGAGCGACACCGCGTCGCCGATCAGCGTCTCGACCGTGAGCGCCTTGAGAATCGCATCGCGGGCGGCGGCGTCGCTGCCGGCCGTGGGCTCGGCCGCGGGAGTGGCTGCCGTTTGGTCTGGAGTCGCCTGCGCAAGCAGGACGGACGCGGGGCAGGCAAGAAGCGCGAGAGCCAAAGCGGCTGTACGGCGCCCGACGGCGCCCCACGCGGTGCGATTGCGAGAAGTCATGATGAACCTTTCGTGCGATGGCGGAAACGCGCGCGGAGAAGGCCGCGGCGCGCAACTGTCGCCCTGGATTTTAGTTTTGTCGCCCACGGGGCGTCTCGCCTCATTTTAGACATGGGCCCCCGCCACTGCACAAGCACCGTGTGCGGCGTCCCGGCAGAAAGACGCGGCGGACTCCAATTCGGGAGGCTTGTAACGATCGTAGAGACTCGGCGGCGCCGCGTTCGCTCGACTCGACCCGGCGCCCCGCCTATATTAACACTCGACCGCCGTTTTTCCACGCCCCGCGTCGCGCCCGCCCCCAGGAAACGCCAGCTTGTTCGTCGGCCCGGTGTTTATTCGCGAAGCGGCAGCCATCCCGCGAAACTGGCGGCTCTACTTCCTGCGGGCCCTGTATGTGGCCGCGCTCTTCGCGTTGGTGGCCACGGCGTGGCTCATTCTGTTCGGTTCGCAGCCGGTGCGGACACTAGGGGATCTCTCGCGATTCGGCGCCGCGGCGTTTGCCCTGGTGGCGCCCGTGCAGTTGGCGATCGGCGTGGGCTTCTCGGCACTGCTGGCCGCGGCGGCCGTGGCCCAGGAAAAGGATCGCCGCACGTTCGAACTGCTGCTGCTCACGCGGATGACCAACTCGGAACTGGTGCTGGGGAAGTTGCTGGCCAGCATGGTGACCGTGTTGCTGCTGGTGCTTACGGCGCTCCCGCTGTTGATGTTCCTGGTGCTGCTGGGCGGCGTCTCGCACGCCCAGGTGGGGCGCGTGTTTGGCGTGACGGTGGTCGCGGCTCTGGCGGCGGGCACGCTGGGGTCGACGATCGCGCTGTGGCGGGAGAAGACATTTCAATCGCTGGCCATGACGGCGCTGGCGCTCGCGTTCTGGCTGCTTGTGGGCGAAGCGGTCGCCGGGGGAACTTTCGGCGCGAGCTTCGGCGGCGCGCCTGCCGAGCGCTGGGCCGAGGCAATCAGCCCGCTGCGGGCGATCGTCGCCGCGGCGAGGCCGGCGGTGGGTCACGAGATCATGTTGCCGGGTTGGCCCCTGCTGGGCGACTCGGTGCGACTGTTTATGGTTGTGGCTGCCGGGATGGTCGTCGCGATCAACTCGCTGGCGATCGGTCTGGTTCGCGTGTGGAACCCGACGCGGGAGATGCGCTCGGCGACGGACGATGAGCACGATCACGCCGCGGCGGCTACGCCGGGCGCGCCCGGCGTCAGCGTTCATGCCGCGCCGGGCCGCGTGCGCGAAGTGTGGGACAATCCCATCCTGTGGCGCGAGATCTGCACGTGGGCGTACGGCAAAAAGGTCGCACTCGTGCGGATCGCGTATCTGGTCGTGTTCGCCGCGTCGGCCTGGGCGACGATCACCGCCCAGCAGGCGAGTGACCCCGCGGCGTATGGCGCGGCCTTGTCGACCGGTGCGCAGGCCGTCGTGCCGTTGCTGGTGCTCGGACTGGTGCTGGTCAACGCCCTGGCGGTGACGTCGATCACGAACGAGCGCGACGCCAAGGCGCTCGATCTGCTGCTGGTGACCGACCTGACGCCGAAGGAGATCATCTTCGGCAAGCTCGGCGGCATCTTCTACAACGCCAAGGAAATGATCGCGCT
>JANOIK010000792.1:0-6048 GCA_031407585.1 Planctomycetota bacterium
TTCGCTCGCCGCCACCGCAGCCCAACGTCAGCAGGCCCAAAGCAGATAGAGAAATTGCGCCGCCGATGAGCCTACCGCGCCGTTCCATGAGTCGCTTTTCCCTAGAGGCTGGATAGATCGACGGTTTCACCGCCATCGATGGTCGCGAGGGAGTGGTAGACCTCCATGTTAATCGAGTCGTTGATAAACGTGGCGTGGCCGTCGCCCCAAGCAAACTGAGCTCCGCCGATGTGGTCGCTGCCAAAGGCGGCGTTATCGACTGTTCCCCCCGCAAGTGTCGGGATATTGAAGTTGATGGGATTGAACGTCGACCGAACCGACCGGCGTCCGATTTGCCCGCTTGGTTCCTTGCAGTCACCGCTGCCGCAGTTGCCCCCGAGCACCCACCAAGTCGGCGACCCCAGTACCAAATCGTGTGGTATCAGCCCATCGGAGGGTGTTACCTGATCGAAGTAGTCGCCCTGAAGCGATTCGCCCACGGCCAACGTGTTGGACGTCCCGTCGACGACGTCGCCGATTTTTCGCGCGATCTTTAAAATAAACAGGCCATCAGTGCACCCCATGCCATAACCATTGCTGACGAAGTCCCGGCCGCCTTTAACGCCAAAGTAGTCACGGCGAAGAGGGACGTGAGCCCATCTCGTGTTGGATGGGCATTGGTAGACGGCAACCGGAATTCTGGCAGCGGAGGAAAGGCGCCACGAATCGCTGAATGATCCATTCAGAACCTTGGCGTCATACCGAGCTGAGATGACTCCTTGCTCAAAGTGGGGGAGCATCGACATCCACATCGGAGTGCCACGACCACCGTTAGTGCTATTGAACTCATCGCCCGCCGGGTAGGTCTTTTTGGCGGACTCGTAATTCAGGAAGGCAAGTCCGGTCTGCTTCAAGTTGTTCGCACACTGTGACCGCCGCGCGGCTTCGCGGGCCGCTTGAACGGCCGGCAGCAAGAGCGCGACCAGTACGCCGATGATGGCGATGACGACCAGAAGCTCAACCAGCGTGAACCCGCGCGCGGGTACGCGATGATGTTTCGACGGACGACTATCGGAGGTAGGCATAAAACGAGCCCCTCGCTTTGAAGCGTCAGTAACAGTCGACGAGGCAACTAGGAGAAGATGCCGACCTCAAGGGCCGACGGCGAGCGAAGCTCGATGCCCCAATACCGGGCCGCGCACGTGTAGAAAAGCTACAGTCATCGTACTTGATAACACGGATCTCCTCAATTCTCCTACAACGCAAAGACACCCTTCCCAACGCAAGAGCGTGGCAAAATTGAACAGGCGCAAAAAAAACCGCGGCCAGCGCCCATGGGACGCCGGCCGCGGTCGGTGTGACTCAAACATATTCGCCCGGGGCCTGGATTGGCCTCGTGCGGGCGTCGCTTAGACCATGTCCTTCAGCTTCTTCAGAGCGCGGACCTTCACGACGTTCTTCGCGGGCTTCGCGGCAACGTCCATCATCTCGCCCGGCTTGAACGGGTTCGGGACGTTCTTGCGGGCCGGTTGGGCCGGCTTGTGCTGGACCACGATCTTGCACAGGCCGGGCAGGGTGAAGGCGCCAGCGCCCTTCTTGCTGAGGGCCTTCGAGATCTCGTCGACCATGGCGTCGAACACCAGGGACACGTCCTTCTTCGCCACTCCGGTCGCCTCGGAGATGCTGGCATAAACTTCGGTCTTGGTGGGCGGCTTCTTGGCAGGGGCTTTCGCCATAGGGATGAACCCTCCTCGTGTGAGTTGAATTGGGGATGGTTGGGGGGGCGGCGCCGGTCGGGGGCTCAGGTGGCTCGCGGCTAGGGGCGTCCCGGTTTCGGACCGCCACCTCACCTTTGCTAGACCGGCGTCGTACTAGGACTCTAGCACGCTCGGTGCTGATTTAATGGCTCCCAGGCCTAAAATACAAGGTGAAAACAGGGGAAAAACTCAGAAATGCCGCGGTTTTTCGGTATAAACTGCGTCCCAGGGCCCGGAGAAGGCGGAAAAACCCCTATTTTGGGCGGGTGGGGGACCGTAAACACGTTCTCCACTTAGCCGGAACGCCACGCGATCCGGGTCTGCAGGGCGATCCCGGCGGGCGTGGCCCTCCGGCTAAACGGGTCGCCTAATCGGTAGAATTGCCCCAATCGGAAGCCGGATGTAAACTTAGTAAAGCTAAGGCGTTAAGGCGATTGTCGTCGCGCCGAGCTGACGGCTTGCCCGACCGCAGAGGCGTTTGGCTCGCCGCCAACCCCTCCGACGGGCTTTCGCCGACCGCGGAAATCGAGGCTTCGAGGGACCGAGCCATGCTTCGCCACGCCCCCACCAGAGCAGCCGTTGTGCTGGGGCTAGCAGTCTCCGCGGCAATCGCCGCCGCCGTCGTCCTGGCCCAGGTGGGCGAAGACGAAGCGATGCGACCGCGCGTCTATCCCCCGACCGACCGGCTGCTGTCGCGCGGGATGCGGCGCGCCGAGCAGAGCATCGCGCGCGGCGAGTTTTCGCAAGCCGTCGCGTTTCTCGATGAGGTGCTCGGCCGCGACGAGGACTTCTTCACCGAAACGGGCGCGGACGGCGGGTTCGCGGGGCTGAAGGAAACCGCGCGGCGGTTGATCCGCGATCTGCCGCGCGACGGGCGTCGCACCTACGAAACCACCTACGGCCCCGTCGCCGAGCGGCAGTTGAGCGCGGCGCTCACGGAGGGCAACGCCGAAGGAAACTCCGCGGGCATCGCGGCGGTCGTCGAGCGTTACTTCTACACGCCTGCCGGCTACCAGGCGGCGCTTGTGCAGGCGGCCGATCACAGCGACGGCGGCCGGCACTTGGCCGCGGCCCTGCTCTACCAGCAGCTCTTGGAAACGCCCGCGGCGGTGCGACTCTACGATCCGGAGCTCTCGGTGCGCGCCGCGGCGAGCTGGCTGGCGGCGGACGACGCCGCACAAGCCGAGCGCGTGCTTGCCGCGCTGACCGAGCGCGGGACGGCGTCAGTAACCATCGCCGGCCGCGATCACAAGCTCGCGTCGAACGGCGCCGATGCGCTCAAGTGGCTGCAGTCCGTCGTGGGTGAGCCCGCGGCGCTCAACGGCGCACCGGAACAGCAATGGCTCACCTACCGCGGCAACGCGGCGCGCAACGGCGAATCGGCCGGCGGACTGCCGCACATGCGCGTGCGGTGGAAGGTGCCGCTGCTCAATCACATGAAGCTCGAGGAGCTGTTCGAGGAATACACGGCCGAGCTTGCCCAAGGCGGCGCGGTCATTCCGGTGGCGAGCGCACCGATCGCCGCGGGCAACTACGTGCTGGTGCGAACGCCGCACGGATTGCTGGCCGTAGACTTTCGCGGCGGCAAGCGCATCTGGCGCAGCGAGCTGCAGCGCGACCCGCAGCTCGAACAGCTCATGAAAATGGGCGCCGGCGAAGGCGCCGGCGACAACGTGGATGGCTCGAACGCCGACGCCGCGCGGGCGTTCGCCCGGCGGATGTGGGAGGACTATCTCTACGGCATGACGTCGAGCGACGGCGTGCGGGCCTATGTGGTTCGCGATCTGCCGATGCCGCGGACGCAAGACTACGAGATGTCGACGTTTGGTCTGGGCGCCGGAAATGGCACCATCGTTCTGGCGACGAACCGCTTGAGCGCGTACGACCTGGAACGGCAGGGGGCTCTGGCCTGGGAGATCGACGGCGCCGCGACGAGCGGCGAGCTGCCGGGCGCGTTTTTCTTGGGGGCGCCGCTCACGCTGGGCCCGTCGCTCTACGCACTCGTCGAAGTGAACGACTCGATTTCGCTGGCGGTGATCAATCGCGCGACCGGCAAGCTGGAGTGGCGGCAGCACTTGGCAAATCTCGAAACGGGCGTGCTCAACGACCTGCGGCGGCGGGCTCAGGCGGCGATGCCTTCGTACGACGGCGGCATGCTGGTGTGCCCCACCGGCGCCGGGCTGGTCGTGGGCGTCGATCTCGGCAAACGCTCCCTGGCGTGGGCGTACCAGTACGATAGCCTGCCGCCGGTCGACTCTGAGTTTCGCGGCGGGCCCGAGAATGCCGGACCGGGGCGGAAGGGGCACTGGACCGACGGCGGCGCCACGATTGCCGAGGGCCGCGTGCTGATTTCGCCGCGCGAGTCACGGCAGCTGCACTGCCTGGATCTGCACACCGGCCGCATGCTTTGGCGCCGCGATCAGGAAGCGATGAAGCAAGTGGCTTGCGTGTACGACGGGCGCGTCGTGATGGCGGACAGCACGGGGCTCTCGGCGCGGAAGTTCGAAGACGGCACGAAGGGCTGGGTTGACCGGGTGTCGTTGCCGCTCGGCGTTTCGCCCTCGGGCACGGGGTTCATGACCGAGGGCAAGTACTTCCTGCCGCTCACCTCGGGCGAAGTGATTGCCGTCGATCTCGCCGACGGCCGCATCGTCGATCGCGTGCGGTCGCGGGACGGATCGTCGCTCGGCAACCTCATCTGCCATCGCGGGGCCGTCATCTCGCAGGACGGCATGTCGCTGGAATGCTTCGATCAGGTCAACGCGCTGCGCCAGCGGTCGCAGGAAGTGCTCGCCAAGAATCCCGACGACGTGGATTCACTTCGCTCCCTCGGCGAGATTGCGTACAACGAGGGCCGGCTGAGTGAAGCCATCGACCTCACCGAGCGTGCGTACCGCGCGACCCCGGATGATTTCGAGACGCGCGACGCGCTCGCCGAGTGTCTAACCGCGGCACTCGACGAGGACTTTGCGTCGTACAAGGCGCGGCTGCCGCTGCTGAAGGAGCTCGAGCAGCAAGAGTCCGTCAGCCGCCTGACGGTGCTGCGAATCGAAGCCGCGGGCCTGCTCGACACGGGCGACGTGCTCGGTTCAGCCGAGGCCTGCTTCGTGATCTACCGGGCGGCGCCGGGATCCAACGAGAAATTCACGCTCGCGAGCGGGCACGAGACGCTCGCGACGCGGTGGGTTCAAGCTCAACTGGCCGCCGTTTGGGAAGCGGCGTCCGGGGAGCAGCGGGCGGTCCTCACGCAGCGTGTCGAGGCCGAGATGCCCGAACTCAACGGCGAGGCGAACGTCGCGGGGCTCGACCGATTCCTCAAAGTGTTTGGCGCGCTGCCAATGGTGAGCCGCGCGAAGATGGAGCTCGCTCGGCAGCTCGAAGCGGGCGCGCGACTGCTCGAATCGCAGCAACTGCTGCTCGACCTGGCGAACTCGACGGACGAAGCGGTCGCTCGCGAAGCGACGGCTCGCGTCGCCAAGCAATTCCACGGGGCGGGGCTGGCCGCGCTGAGTCGGGAGTTCGACGCCCAACTCGCGGGGAAGTTTGCCGACGAACCGTGTCTCGACGGCGCCACGGGGCGGGAACTGCTCGACCGCTGGCGAGCCGAAGAGGCGGGCAAGCCGTCGACGACGATCGCGTGGCCGACGGGGCGGGTGGAGGTCGGCGGCGAGGAGCGGTCGCTCACCGCGGCGACGGCCGCGATGCGCTCGGACGCCCCGATGTGGAATATCCGCCTGGAGCATGCCGACTCGATTCTCGGCGGCGGCGTCGGCGCCCTCGCGGTGCGGGGCGGCGAGCTCGCGTGGCGAGACGGTTACGGGCGCCGATTCTTCAACGCCAACCTTGAGCCGCAGGGCCAAGCCATCTACCGCCAAAGCGGCAGCGTGTACGGCTCGGCGCGGGGCAACTATCTCGTGACGTCGTTGGGGCGTGAGCTGGCGGCGTTCAACACGCTGGCCAACGTCGGCGACAACCCGGCGCCGCTTCTATGGCGTACCAGTCTCGGCAGCAACTTTGAATTCCAGGACGCTTACCTCGAGGACTTTTCGCCCGCGTCGCTGGAGCGCCCCGGCACGTACCGCGCGCCGCGCATGGCGACGGAGGACAAATGGGTCGGCGTCATCGGCCCGCTGACCAGCAGCGGGTGCGTCTTCCAGGATCAGCGGCGGCTCACGTGCGTCGACCCCATGACGGGCGAAGTGCAGTGGTCGCGCTCTGATGTCCCTCCGGGGTGAGACCTCTTTGGCGACGTCCGCTTCGAGCTCGCGGCGCCGATGCGCTCCGATACGGCGCACGTTTGCAGTGCCGTCGA
>JANOIK010000814.1:0-1671 GCA_031407585.1 Planctomycetota bacterium
GCCACGACGTGGAGCTGGAGATTCTCGCCAACGAATCGGCGAACCCGGAGGACGATTTTCTTAAACCGAAGGCCGGCGACGTGCTCACCGCGTTCGCCGCCGAGGCGACAAGCCTGGAGGCCGGCGCGCAAGTGCGCGCGACGCTGGGGCTCTCCGGCGGGCCGTTTGGTCAACGCACCGTCCACTCGGCCTCGGTTGATGGAAAAATCACAAGGCTGACGCGGCGTCAGTTCTCGATGCTTGGCCCGGAGCCAAGAAGCCCTGACGCGTACCCCGCTATTTGCGCCGCGCGCAGCGGCACCGAGTAGTGGACGCACGCGGTAGGGTTTTTCGCGTCGAGGTACTTACGGCCGCGCCACAGGTTGGGGGCGTGCCACGCGTCGCGATCGCGAATTCGGCACCACGCCTTGCGGGGCAGAAGTTCCAGCGCGTTCCAGGCGCCGTGCAGCGAGTTGTGGATCTGCCCCATCGGATTGGGCGGTGTGAGCGGGATCTTACCAATTGGTGCGGCTTGGCCAAGGATGAAGTCGCGCACGCCGGCGTTGATCTGCAGCTGGTGGGCTTCGGCCTCGCGGACCATCCACTGGAGGGCAAATTTTGCGAGACCTGCCTCAGCGTCGGGGTAGCCGCCGCCGACATCGCTGTGCACGCCGGCAAACCACACCTCTTTACACGAGATGTACGGCGGCGTGCCATTAACCCGGAAGCGATTGACGGGGAACAGACCGCGGCGCTCGTCGATCGCCATCGCGTGGCGCACGTGCTCCACGGACGGATTGTGCGCCGTGTGCGGCAGCGAGCGGAAATCGGTGATCCATCCCAGCGAGCTCACCGTGTCGAACACGCCCAGAAAGCGGATGGGGCGGTGGTCAGGCGGCTGCTCGACGGAAAACAGCTTTTTGAACCGCTTGGCAATCGGAAAGACCTGCCCGACGCGCTGCTCCTTCATCTCGTTGGAGTATGCCGACCACGCATAATCCGAGAGGCCGGCGAGTTCGGGCCGCAGGATGCCGAACTGGTGGATGGCCCCGGCGAGGGCCCGCACCGTGTACGCCCCGCGGCTGAAGCCGAACAGGTAAATAGGGTCGCCCGGCTGGTAGTGTTCGGCCAGAAACCGGTAGGCGTGGTTGAAGTTGCCGCGCAGGCTGTGGCCGATGGCGCCGTCGAGTCTGCGGCGCACTTTCCTCTTGATCCGGCCCATGACGGCGGGGTCGGAAAGCGTGCCGACGCCGCCGTCGTAGTAGGCGAGCTGGCCTTCGTTGCGCTCCAGCATGCTGAAGATGTGGAGAATGTTCGTGGCGCTGCCAACCACCTCGTTGCCGGTGCCGTCGCAGCAGATGACGATGTTTTTGGGCATGGCGGCGCACGAAAGGGTTCGGGCTGACGCAATGCCGATAAGCTTAGCGGAATTGAAGGGGATTGAAAGAGTCCGCGAGAATAGAATGTTGACGCGGATGCGCGCTAAGCCGCAATCGGACGGCGTCGGCGACGTCGGCCGCTCGCGGCGAGGGCGGCCCACGCGGCAACGGCGAGCGCAGAGCCGGGCTCGGGGACGATCGTCGCGGTCTGGCCGGCGAAGTTCTTCGGGCTGGGCGTTTGCGCCACGTTACCGGGGCCGCGGGCCTTGTTGCCGTTGAACGCTCCCGCGGCGTACGCAATGCTCGAGAAGCT
>JANOIK010000838.1:0-3974 GCA_031407585.1 Planctomycetota bacterium
CGCACCGGCCTGCTCTCCGCCCCGCTGCGCGACCGGTTCCAGGTGCGCGAGCATCTCGACTTCTACTCGCACGCCGAGCTCGAGGAAATCATCCGCCGCAACGCGCGCAAGCTGCGGATGGACATCGACGACGCCTCGGCCCACAAGATCGCCGAGTGCAGCCGCGGCACGCCGCGCGTCGCGAACAACCGCCTCAAATGGGTGCGCGACTACGCGACCACCAAGCACGGCGGAGCGCTGACGCTGCCGGTCGCCGAAGCCGCGCTCGACATGCTCGGCGTCGACCCGCTGGGCCTCGATCCGCAGGACCGCAAGTACATGGAAACGATTTTTCGCGTCTTCCACGGCGGGCCAGTGGGCGTCGAAGCCATCGCGCACACGATCAACACGGCGGTCGACACGCTCACCGACGAGGTGGAGCCGTTCCTGCTCCGCGCGGAGCTGGTAATCCGCACCCCCCGCGGCCGCAAGCTCACGGCCAAGGGCTACCAGCACCTCGGCGTGAGCTCCGACCGCCTGCCGCTGTTCCCGTAAGTTGGATGCCGATTCGGTCGCATTGCCTTACAATGGAAAACGTCCCCATTCCTCAGGAGGTCCATGCCGTGCATGAAATCACCGTCGATTCCGCGCTGAGCGAACAACTGGGCGACCTTCGCGGCCAAACCATCTTGTGCGACTCAAAAGGTCACGCCCTGGGATTCTTCTCTCCAATGCCAAAGGGTACGCTTCTCGCCGACTTGCAACTTGAACCGCCTACCTCAATCGAGGAGACTCGGGAACTCCGCAAGCAGCGAACAGGCAAGCCGCTGAGCGAGATTCTTGCTCGACACGGCCTATGAAGAGCTATCGTGTGCTCTGGGCGCCCACCGCTGAGGATCAACTCGACGAATTGCTGCGACACTCCGGCGCCAAAACAGACATTGCCGCCGCAGCGCGAGAAATTGACCGGAAGCTCCTGGCTACGCCAATGGAGCTTGGCGAGTCTCGCTTCGACGACGTTCGCATTGGATTTGCCCTCCCACTGGGCATACAGTTCGAAGTTCTTGAGGACGTTCGAACGGTCATCGTCTTCGATGTGTGGCGCGTCAAGGAAAGACGGGCTCGATAGGCCGACTTGCGATCCTGCTGCAGCCACCGATCCAGATCGGAGCGCAATCGTCTTCTGTCGCGGACGAGCCAGGATCGGCCTACTACGCGACTCGCTGCTGCAGCCGCCGCAGCCGCAGCGAGAGCGCCACCGCGAGCGCTCCCAGCGCTGTCATGTAGGCGCCGATCAAGAGCGCGATCACGACCAGCCCCGCCCCCGGCCGCGCGAGCAGCAGCACGCCGAAGAGCAGCGACATGGCGCCGCTGAGGCCTAGCACCCACTCGTCTTCGATCGCCTTCCGCAGTCGAATCGCCGCCACGATTTCGATGAGACCGCGCGCGATGGCGGACATCGCCACGATCCACAGTAAAACGAGCAACGTGAGCTCCGGCAACGCGACCGCGATGATCCCCGCCGCGAGCGCCAGGACGCCCATGAGAATCATCGTCCACCACACGGTGCCGTCCGATTCGCCGCGCATCCCCAGCACAATGCAGGCGGCGCCGTCGACCACTGCGAAAATGGCGAACAGCAGCGCAAGCGCGCTCAGCGGAATCTCCGGCCGCATCATCGCCACCACGCCGAGAACGATCGCCGCCACGCCGCGGAGCATCAGCACCCACCACTTGCGACTCACGATGGCGAGCATGACAAGGTCCTCCACCACGACAGAAGTGAACGCGCGTACGCAGCCGCCGCCTAGAGTCGCCGATCCGATGCGGAACGGCAAGTCGGCAAATCGCGATTTCGAGGAAATCGCGGCGACGCGCATGCCGAACTCGGGGCCGCAAGCGTGCCGAGTACAGCGCTACCCATGTCGACGCGGACGACGACATGCCACCCTGACCTACCGCTTGCGCCGGCCGCGCGGGCGAGCGAGCCACGCCGCCGCGGCGAGCATCAGCACGGCCGCGGACGGCTCTGGAACCGGCGCCTGCGCTGGCTGCGCGACGGGACCCGTGCCGAGATTCCGCTGCCAAACCAGAAGGTCATCCCCGTCGCTGTCGCCGTCGAAGTCGGCGTCCGAATCGCCGTTCACGCCGAAGTCGTCACGCCACTGCGCGAGGTCGAGCCCGTCGACTGTGCCGTTGCGATCGAAATCGCCGGGAACCGTCACGCGTGCGAAGCCGAGGCCGTCGTACCAGGTGCGGCTCGCGCTGCCGTTGAGCGTCTGCCAGTCGTCGATGAACACGTTCACGTCGGCGCCGGCCGACACCGTCGATCGGCCAAGATACGCGCGATACAGCAGCAGGTCGTTGGAATTGGCGGATACGGCGCTGATGGCCGCGAACTCATCGGCCTCGGCGTGCTGCGACCCGTACATCCGGAAGTCGGTCAAATTGGTCGACTCGAGTCCGGCCTGCAGGCGCCAGTCCTCGTCGTTGTCGCTCCAGAAATAGGCGAAGAAGTCGTACGTCCCCGCGGCCATGTCCTCGATCGTCGTGCGAATCATGGGCGCGTTCTCGGAGGCCGACTCGTTGGACGAAAGCACGCCTCCGCCATTGCCGACGCCGGTCCGCTGATGCCACTGGCCATCCGTCGCGCCGGCGGCGGACGACGGGCCGGTCGTCGTCAGGGCCGAGCCGTTGGCCAGGCGGGTGTTCGTCAAAGTCGCGTCCACGTAGTTGGCGAGACCCTTGAACTCCTGGCGATCGACGATGCCAACGACCGCCGCGTTGATGTTGTGCGCGGTCGTGTACGTCCCGCGAAACCACAGCACCGTCGTGTCCCCGCCGTGCGAGTCGGGCACGATCGGCCGCAGATTGTCGACCCGTGAATTCTCGGTAATAGCCGACCAGGCCCAAGTCTGACCGCTGTCGGCCGTCCTGCCTTTGTAAATCTCGTACGACGTGGTGAATGTCGCGCCGGATGCGTCGCGCGGGTCGTACGGCGTCGAGATGTAAATCGTGCTGGGGTCGCCCGGCACGAGCGCCGCGTTGCCGGTGTAGTCCTGCTCGCTCATATCGCTGGGCAGTCGATACAAGCGATTGCCCATCCGCGCCACTTCGTTGGTCTCCCACTGGTTTGATTGGTCGTTCCAATGGGCGAAGTGGAGCCGATGGTCGATGGGGTTGGTCGTGCTGCCGTCGCTCGTCTGGCCGTCGGGATTCCAGCGCGAGATGTAGAGCGCCATCGGGTCGCCCGCGGCGTCGAGATTCATGTCCACCGTCCACAGCCGGTTGTGGCCTTGCCCCAGCGGTTGGGCGGCCTGCACGACGGTGAAGTCGGTGACGTCGGGCACGAAGCCCGAGCCCCCCGCGGCGGTGCCGTTGTCGAAAAGATTGGCATCGATGACGGCGCCCAGCATGTTGTAGGTCTTGCCGCCCTGGATGTAACCCGAGAACACGCTGTTGTTGTAGTTCCGCGGATGAGTTTCGGTGCTGATGAAATAAATGCGGTCCACGCCGTTCGACGCGTACTTCGGATACGCCGAATACCCTTGAGCCTCGCTTTCGAGCAGTTGGCCCGCCCACGCGACCGTGTTCGTCGCCATGTCGTACCGCAGGATGTTCGGCATATTCTGCGACGCCCCGTTGGTCGACAGCCGGCCATAGGAGCGCGAGATGTTGTAAACCTGGTCCTCCGCCGACAAGTAAAACAGATTGTGGTAGCTGACGTTCGCGGCGTCGGCGTTGCCGGTGGTGTTGGCGCCCGGCACATTGTTGAACCAATTGAAGAGCTGCTCGTTCGACCACGCCGTCGAGTCGCCCGGATTCGTCGACCGGCGCCACCGCGAAAACTCATCCCCCAGCCCGCCGTTGTTCCCGTGGTTGGCGTACATCGCCAGGTAACGGCCGTCGGGCAGCACCAGCAGCGAGCCGTTGTTGTGGTCGTCGTTCTGAATCGTGGGGTTCCCGCCCTGCAGGTTGGAAAGCTGCGTTCGCAC
>JANOIK010000843.1:0-4576 GCA_031407585.1 Planctomycetota bacterium
CACCCGCGGATCGAGCCAGGCGTAGGAGACGTCCACAAACAGGTTCAGCACGCAGAGGATGAGCGTGTCGACCATCACGATTCCCATTAGCACCGTGAAGTCGCGTAGCTCCGCGGCCATGACGAAGTACACGCCCATGCCTGGGATCGCGAAGATTTTTTCCACGACCAGTGAGCCGGTGAGGACGCCCGCGGCGGCCGGTCCCAGGAACGACACGACCGGCAAGAGCGCATTGCGCAGGCCGTGAACGAGCAGCACGCGCCACGCGCCGGCGCCCTTGGCCTGGGCCGTGCGGATGTAGTCGTTCGACAGCGCGTCGAGCAAGCTGGTCCGCGAGATGCGGGCGATCTCGGCAGCGAACGGAGCCCCCAGGCAGAACGCGGGTAGCACCAACTGCCGCCAATCGCCCCAGCCCGCCGCGGGAAACAGCGGGATCAGAAACACGAACGTGAGAATGCAGACGCCCGCGATCACAAAGTTCGGTAGTGCGATGCCCACGGTCGCAGCGAGGCGCAACGCGATGTCGGCCGCGCTGCCTCGATACGCGGCCGAGATGACGCCCGTGAGCAGGCCAAAGATCACCGCAAACGTGAGGGCAAGCACGCCGAGGGCCGCGGAGATTGGCAGGCCCTCGCGCACGATCTCGTTCACCGGGTAGTCGCCCATCTTCATGCAGTAGCCGAGATCGCCGCGAGCAATCCGCCACAGCTCGAGCCCATACTGCGTCGGCACCGGCTTGTCCATGTCGTACCGGCGCTCGAGTGTGCGACGCACCTCGGGCGGCACCGGCTTCTCGGAATCAAACGGCCCGCCCGGCACCGCGCGGATGAGCGCGAAGGTGACGGTGAACACGACCCACATGGTGATCGCGAGCCAGCCGAGTCGGCCTAGCAGGAATCGCGTCATGGTTGGGCGCGCATGAAGGGATTCGGGGTGGCGCCATCGCGGTCGATCGACATGGCCCACACATGGTGGGTGTCGAGAACATTGTTGTAGAACCCCCGGACGTGGGGTTTCACGAGGTTCTTCGACACGTAGAAGAAAATCGGGATGATCGGCACATCGTCCATGAGCAGCCGCTCGGCCTCGGCGAACAGCCGCAGCCTGACTTCGGGATCGGCCTCGCTGGCCGCGGCCGCGATCAGGCGGTCATACTCCGGGCTTCCCCAGCCGGTGCCGTTCATTTCGTTACCAGTGGTGTACATGTCGAGAAACGTATTGGGGTCGGCGTAGTCGCCGCCCCACGCCCGACGGCTGATGTCGTAGTCCATCATGCGCTGCGAGTTGAGGCTGGTCGCGAACTCCTCGTTGCGGCTGCGCACAGAGATGCCCAGATTGCGCTGCCACTGCTTGCGAATCAGCTCGGCGATCGACTGATGCATCTCGTGCGTGTTGTAAAGAATGGTGAACGCCGGAAACCCTTTTCCTCTGGGAAAGCCGGCTTCGGCGAGCAGCCGGCGGGCCTCGGCAAGGTTTTCTGGTGCACATTGCGGCGGGTCGTAGCCTGCGAGCCCTGGCGGCACGAGGCTGTACGCACTCCGCTCGCCGCAGCCGAGCAGCTTTTGGGTGATTTCGTCGCGGTCGAGCGCCAGCGACAACGCGCGGCGCACGCGCACGTCGTTCAGCGGCTTCCGCGTGGTGTTGATCATGTAAAAATATGTCTGGAGATACGGGAACGGATTGAGATCGTCTCGCGGCGGCTGTTCCTTCAGCATGTGCTTGAGCGCCGCCGGCGGAACGTCGTAATTCCAGTCGCTCTTCCCGGTCAGGTAGAGGTTGAGCGCCGTGTTGACCGACTCCACCGCGAGCACGTCGATCGTGTTGAGCCGGATTTCGTCGCGATTCCAGTACTCGGGATTCTTGCGGAGCCGCGTGCGGTCGCGGATGCGGCGGAACTCCGGCACGAACGGACCGTTGCAAACGATCCGGTCGGGATCGGTCCACTGGGGCGACCCATACTTCTCGACGCATGCCCGCTGCACGGGAAACAGCGGGTAGTAGCCGAGCAAGTTCAGAAAGTACGGCGTAGGGTTTTCGAGCGTGTAGCGGAGCGTGTCATCGTCGATGGCGATGGCGCCGACCTCGCGGAAGTCGAGCAGCACCTGACGGCACCAGCGGATGCCGCGGGGCGGCTCGCGGCGCGCCGCAATGGGATCGTCGGCGTACCGATAGCGACGCTCGCGGCCGGCGATCTCGACGACGAACGTCCAATCTTCGAGCTTCAAATCCTCGTCCTTCACGGCCTCGTCGATCGCCGCAGCGTCGAGCGACTCGCCCGATTGGTCCTCGACGCGCACGAGCATGCCGCGGAGCACCTCGCCGCGCAAGGTGCTGACCGCGTCGCGCGGCAAGTTGAGTTCCACCTCCACGGGATCTCCCGGCCGCACGCCCCGCCCGGCGCTCGCATACTTGCGGGAGTTCTTGATATACCAAGCCTGGTAGCTGTACTGGGCCTGGGTCCGCGGGTCGAGAATTCGCCGCAGCGAGTAGCAGAAATCCTCGGCGGTGATCGGCGTGCCGTCCGACCAGCGGGCCGAGTCGCGGATGTGGAACGTGTAGGTGAGCCGATCGTCGGAGATTTCCCACCGATCGGCCACGCCGGGCATGGGCACGAGCGTCTCGGGGTTCCAGCGGATGAGGCCCTCGAACAGGGCGTTGATGACGTTGTTCTCCGGCTGGCCGGAGACGATCTGGGGATCGAGACTCTTGACCTCGCTGCCATTGCAGAACGTAAAATCGGCGGGCGGCAGTTGGGCGCCGCTGAGAGCCCAAGCGAGCGCGACGAGAAGCAGAGCGGCGGCGGTGAGCGGCACGAGCCAGCGCGATGGGATCATGCGGCCAGTCTACGGGGGGCGCTTGATTCTGTCACGCCGAGGTCCTCCGAGGCGTCCGGTTGGTAGACTTGCGGCCGGACCCCTCGGCGGACCTCGGGGTGACAGGGTTCGGATACGGTTAGGCAGACAGCGACACTTCATGGACTACGAACATCAACGACACAAGCCGCCGCGGGAACTCACTCGGCCGCGCGAGTTGCTGGTGGCGTGCGCGCCGCTGCGGAGCAACATCAACCTGTCGCGCATCGTGCGCACCGCGAGCTGCTGCGGGCTGACGCGCGTCATCTGCACAGGGCAGGCGAAGCTCGACCGCAAGATTGCGCGCGACGGGGCCGAGACCATTGAGATTGAAGTGCATCGCACGCTGCCGCCGGTGCTGGCGAAGCTTCGTGCGGAGGGATACCGGCTCGTGGGGCTGGAGCAGACCACCGGTTCGCACGACATGCACACGTATCAGTTTCCGCGGCGGACGGCGCTTGTCGTCGGCAACGAGCGCACCGGGCTCACGTCGGAGCTGCTCGCGCTGGTCGACGAGACGGTGGAGATCCCCGTGTGGGGCCTGCCGTACAGCTACAACGTGGCCACCGCGACGACGATGGCCCTTTACGAATATTGCCGGCAATGGCCGGAGGGCTGAGCGTCGCGGGGCGTCCTCGGGAGCAAGAATAATTTACGGACTTTTTGTGGGCGATTCGCCCCAATAGCAATTCGGCTGGTAATAATGGCCCGGCGCCGCCGATTGGGTTCGGTTGCGGGCGCGACTCCCCTTCGCAAACTCCAGCTTGAGAAAAGGGCGCTCATGATTCGCACCGACACGTTCAATTCTTACCGATGCTTGTTTCCGCGCACCGGAGTTGTTTTCGCGCTTGCCCTCATGGCGATGAGCGACAGCTCACTCGCTCACGCCTTCACCTATCCGATCATCTGCGATAATGTTTTCGTCGGTCAGATTTCGGTTGACGCCTTTGACGGCGGCGTGACGGGCGGGTTCACCAGCGTCGTGGGCATGCCGCCTTCGCTCGATGCGGCCGCGGCCATGTGTGACGAGGACCATTTCAATTGGTTTCAGGTCGTCATCGCCGACAACGATCCGCCGGACGCAGTCGATGGCGGCTCGCTGTTCCCGCCGTACATCGATCCCCCCTCAGGCGGCTACGGCGTGCCCGACCTGCACTGGGCGGACAACCCGCCTTGGTTGTGGGACGAAGGCGCCGATCCTCCGGCGAACACGCCCGGCTTCGAAGACGGGCTGTACAACATCGAGGACGTGCTACTCGACGTGAGCCCCGTTGACGGAATCGCAGACACGCTACTTTTCGACGATGTTCCTGACGGTCCCGTGGGCACTCAGCTCATCTTTCAGACCTGGCTGGTCAGCCTCAACGCCGACGGCACGCTGCACGAGTTCCACGAGGGGTTCGAGTGGACCTGGCAGCGAACGCAAACCCTTGGTCCAGGGATCGTAGCGATCGCACCGCAGCCGCTGACCATTTCGCAGGGGATGGCGCTGTACAGCCAGTTGGTGCTGCCGGAGCCGTCGAGCATTGCGATGGTGGTCGTCGGGTTGTGCGCTGTCGCGTTGCGGCAGCGCTCCCAGGGCCACTAGTGCTTTGTCACAGCTTGATTTTCGGGTAGAGGGATTTGAGCGTACCGCGGGCGTCTTTGACTTTCATCTGCCAGTCGACGCCGCGCTGGGTCGCGTTGACGTCGGTCGACCAGGCTGCCAGCTCGGACTGCAGCTT
>JANOIK010000574.1:0-1515 GCA_031407585.1 Planctomycetota bacterium
GCGGCGTTGCTCTCGAAGTACGTGTACGTGCCGGCGATGCTCGTGTTGCAGCTCATCGCCCAGTCGCCGCCGACGCGAACACCCGGCTCGTAGTGGAGGTCGGTGACTCCGATCGTGCCAAAGGGAACCGTGCCGGCGCCGCCCGTGCCGTCTTGCTGCTGAGCGTGGGCGACATCGGCGCCCGTGGGATGCAGGAACAGAAACTCGCCGAAGATGCCGTGCTTCTGCACCCGCGGCGAGACGCACGCGACCATGGGCGTCACGGGCATGGGACACGCAGCGCCGTAGTCGCCGCCGTAGTTCACGTTACCAAAGTCACCCTGGCCGTAGCCCGTCACCGGGTAGCCCGAGGAGTTGTACATGGGGCCGTTCATCATCGGGCCCGACTCGTCCATCATCTGCGACGAGCCATCGGCGCTCATGATCTCGGGCTGCTGATCGATGACCACCGGATCGCCGACGACCTGCTCGGACATTTCATCGAGATGGACGGCGCCGTCGTACCCGACCATCAACGCCTGCCCACGGCTCGCGGCGGCGCCGATCCCGACGCCGGCCAGCGCAATTGCCGTAGTCGCCAATCGCAGCGGCGTTCGTCGCCAGTCGCTTCGGAGGGATCGCATCATGGCACAACCGAGGAGCAGAGGAAGCCAATGCGCGCACGACGAACGCCGGCGCTGGGGCGAATAAATAGGAATCCGCCAAAAAAGTGTCAAGAGATGCACTGCTGCATGCCGACAGAGCGCCGCGCTTCCGTCTTCTTCCGGCTCCCTCCCCCTGGCGGAGAGGGCTGGGGAGGGGGGCGAAGCAGGTACACGCTCCCGATGTTTACAATGGACCTCATGACCAACCGCCCCATCACCCTCGACCCGCCGGCGCACCTCCTGGCCGATTGGCCGCTGACGGAGTGGGACGGCGTGCACGTGCTGGCAGCGGTCTCTGGCGGCGCCGATAGCGTGGCGCTCGCCCGCGCGTTGCTTGCCGCGAAAGGCGCCAGCGGCAGCGCAGGCGCCGGCCGCGTGTTCGTGGGACACGTGAATCACCAACTCCGCGGCGCCGCGTCCGCCGCCGACGAAGCCTGGCTCCGCGACCAGTGCCAGCAGTGGAGCATTCCCTTGGCGGTGCGGCGGCTCGATCCCGCGGCCCTTCGCCCTGACCATGGCGATGGCGGAGAGGCGGGCCTGCGGGCCGAGCGTTACCGGATGCTTACCGAAATGGCCGAGGAAGTCGGCGCCCGCTTCGTCGCGGTCGCGCACACGCGCGACGACCAAGCCGAGACCGTGCTGTTCCGACTCCTGCGCGGCAGCGGTCTGCGCGGCCTCGCGGGCATGCAGCGCTCGCGACCGCTGTCGCCAAGCGTCACGCTCGTGCGCCCCTTGCTCAGGTCTTCGCGAACCGAGCTGCGGGCGTGGCTCGATTCACTCAGGCAGCCGTGGCGAGAAGACGCGACAAACGCCGATCCGCGCTTCGCCCGCAACCGCATCCGCAACGAGCTGCTGCCGCTCGTGCGCGAGC
>JANOIK010000872.1:0-6206 GCA_031407585.1 Planctomycetota bacterium
AAACGGCGTCTTCCACCGACTCGTGCAGGCCAAGCTCGAATCGGGCAAGACGCTCCGTGCGGAGACGCTACTCTACGCCGTCGGTCGGCAAGGCGTGTGCGGCTCGCTCGGGCTCGACAAGGTGGGCATCCACTTCGACGACCGCGAACGGCTCGACGTCAACGAGCACTACCAGACCAACGTCGAACACGTGTACGCCGCGGGCGACGTCATCGGCTTTCCCGCGCTCGCCTCCACTAGCATGGAGCAAGGCCGCCGCGCGGTCTGCCACGCCTTCGGCCAAGGCAGCGGCAACTACAACACCACGCTGTTCCCCTACGGCGTGTACGCGGTGCCCGAAATCTCGATGGTCGGCAAGACCGAGGAGCAGCTCACCACCGAAGGCATTCCCTACGAAAGCGGCGTGGCCCACTACCGCGAGATCGCCCGCGGGCAACTCCTGGGCGACGCCCTCGGCATGCTCAAGCTGCTCATTCACCAGGACACGCACAAAGTGCTCGGCGTCCATACGATCGGCGTCGGCGCCACGGAGCTGATCCACATCGGCCAGGCCGTGATGACCCTCGACGGCGACGCGGAGTACTTCATCAACAACGTGTTCAACTTCCCGACGCTCGCCGAATGCTACAAAGTGGCGGCGTACAATGGGCTGAATAAGTTGAACCATGTGAGATAGAGCAGGGAGGTTCCGACTCCTTGCTCCAAGCTCCTTGCTCCGTGCTTCCCCCCATGCACCTCTTCGCCTACGGCACGCTGATGTTCCCCGAAGTCTGGGACCGCGTCGTCGGCCGTAGCTCTCCCGCGGAACCAGCCACGGCAGCCGGCTTCGCTGTGTTTCGTGTACGGAACGGAGTCTATCCCGTGATGGTCCGCGGGAACGCACGGGAGGTCGTGCGTGGCGTCGTGTACCGCGATCTCGACCAAGTTGCGTTTCAATTGCTCGACGCCTACGAGTCCGATCTCTACGAGCGAATCGCGATTGATGTAACGCTTAATAGCGGTGAGACGCTCGATTGCCAGGCTTACGTACTGCCCGAATCCCGCGCGAGTCACACCAGCGCCGAGCATTGGGACGCCGAGGAGTTTGGACGCAGCGATCTGGCCGCGTACCTGAACGCTCTCGACTAGACGGAAACGAGACCGCGTGGCGTAATTAACTTGCCGCCGCGATTGGTTCCAATTCGTTAACGTTGATCAAAGACAGCGTCCGAATGAATCGCGGATAGCGCTCGCCTTCCTCGTGAACTCCAATGACAACGGCCTCTGCGGTTAGCATCGCCATTTCAGGATGCCGAACCTCATGGGTCCGACCGTTTCCCATGTGTATGCGAAACGGCCTGAAGGGTTGCCGCCGCAGATAAGCTTCGAAATCTTCAGGAGTCATCTGGCGCCAATCCTCGCGTTAGTCAGAATTCTTTGCTGAGTGGCATCGCAATTCTACCACGGACGCCTGCACGATTCAAACCTGACGTCGACCGGGAATTATTCCAGTCTTTGCCGGATCAATGCCTGGCTACGCCGGCGCCAGCGACGCACTCGCCGCTTCGCGCCATGCCGGCAAGCGCTGGGTGCACCCAAGGCGCGCGAGATACGCCATATCGAGCTTTGGCGGCGGCGCATCGTCCGACTCCGCCGGGTTGTCCGCGGCGTGCACCAACGCATTGGCCACGTGCACCGCCGTGAGCGGCGAGAAGCGGTCTACGTTGTGGGCACTCGGCTCGTGGTGGAACGCCACCGCTTCGATCAAGTCTTGTGGCAGGCCCCACAGGCCGAGCAAGTAGCCGCCGACGTCCGCGTGCGAAGCGTCGAACTGGTCGAGCTCCGCCGAGAGTAGCGGCAGGCTCGTCTTGTCCGCCGCGAGGCACACCAAGGCGTAGTCGCGACCAAAGTGGTCGGCCAGCACCAGTTTGCCAATGTCGTGCAGGATGCCCGCCAGCAGTGCGTCATCCGCCTGGTCGCGCGTGAGCCGCTCCATATCCGCCAATTGCCGCGCCAGACAACCAACGGCCAGACTGTGATCGAGTACGCTCTCGGCAAGCGCCGCGGGGACACGCGATTCCTCGAGCTGCCGAAACACGCCCGCCGATAGCACCAACGGCTTGAGCGCATTGAGCCCCAGCAACGTCGCGGCATGCTTCACATCATGCACATGCACCGCGAGCCCGAAGAACGAGCTGTTCACCAGTTGCATGACCTTGGCCGTCATCGACACGTCGCGCGACACGAGCGTCGCAATCCGCGGCACCGAAGGCTCGTCTTTCCGAAGTTCGGTCATCAGGTCGAGATACACGCCGGGCAGCGAGGGCAGCGTGTTGATTTGCGAAACCAGCGTCTTGAGCCCCGGCTTGCCCAGCCGCTTGTTCAGCAGCCCGGCGCGGGACACCGACTCGAAAAACACATTCGGATCGACCGGCTTCGCCAGATACTGGTGCGCAGGCCCCACTGAGCGGAGCATTTCGGCCTGTTCGGCCGGATTGCACACAAGCAGCCGCACCGCGTCGGGATACAGGTCGCGAACGCACGCCAGCAACTCGGCGCCGTCGGCGCCCGGCATCTTCAGATCGGCGATTACCACGTCGAATGGCTCGGCGGCCAGCGCGTCGAGCGCCGGCTCCGGCCCGAAGCAAAACCGCATCTGCCAGTCGCGGCTGTACCCGCGCAACATTTGCTGCGTGCGGTACAGGGCATCGGCGTCGTCGTCGATGATCATCACCCGCAGCATGTGCGCAGTTCTCGGCAGGTCAGGTGCGTTGCGAGGAGGCGGAGACCTGCCGTTTCGGCGGTTTCCCACTCAAAAGATAGCTCCGGCAATGAGGCGAGCGGCCTTTTTCCAAAGCTCCTGCCAGAGTGCTGTTTTGCCGCGGTAATCAGCCGCACGTTGTGAAAATGCAACGCGTAAACTGGCGTGGCAACCACGCGTGGGAAGCCTTACGCTGAACTTTCCTTGTCCGCTCGTGAGTTCGCCATGCTCCGTTTCAAACCCCGAATCAGCCTGCGAGTGTTCTTGCTCGCGTTTACCGTCCTGGCCGTGTGGCTGGGCATGATCGTCGCCCGCAGCAAGCGCGAACAGCACGCCCTCGAGGCGCTCAACTCGGCCATCGTCATCTGGGATTTCCAGCTCAAGGATGGCGACCTGGCGAGTTGGGATCCGACGATCAAATCCACTGGCCCGCGCTGGCTTGCGGGGCCGTCGGGGCAAGGGCTGTTCAGCCGCGTTTACGGCCTCATCGCCGTGCAGGAAGATTCGCCCAAAGCGCTCGCCCGACTTGCGGACCTGCCTGACTTGCGATCGCTCAATCTCGCCGGCGCGGCGATCAAAGACGAGACGCTGACGGCGATCGTAGGCATGGCAAATCTCGAGTCGCTCAACCTCGAAGCCACTGGCGTCACCGACAAGGGACTGGTCGTGATCCGCGAGCTGCGGTCGCTCACGCAGCTGAAGCTCGCCAACACCAGCGTCACCGACGACGGCGTGCAGCAATTGGGCGCCCTGGCGAAGCTCCAAGACTTATCGCTCGAAGGAACGCCCGTCACTGAAGCCGGCATGCGACGGCTCAAGGCGCAGCTCCCCGACTGTCAAATCAGCTGGGGCCCCATCACCTCGCCGCAGAGCAGCCCTGTGATCGAATCGCAGTAGCGTTAAACGCCCATTTCAGCCAGCGGCCCGACCGCCACCGTCGTCGCGCGCGTGAGCGGGTACTTCTTCAGCACCGCATGGATTTCATCCAGCGTCGTGGCGTCGACCGTCGCCAGGTCGTCGGCCACGCTGCGGTACTCGCGGCGCTGCATCCAGTTCCCGCCGACGTTGAACAGCCGGTTGCGCGGCCGTTCGCTTCCCAACACCACGCGGGCCTTCAGCTTGCTGCACGCGCGGGCGAGCTCTTCCTGCGTGAACCCCTGCGACTCGGCGAGCCGTTGCGTGCGGCCGAGCAACGCAAAATTCTCCGCCGCGTCCTCGGGGTTGCAGCTCATCCACGTGTAGAACATGCCGAGGCCCTGGTACTCGTAGTGCCCCACCGTCGCGCTCTCCGCGAGGCCCGGGTCGACCAGTTCCCAGAACAGCCGGCTGCCGGAGTCGTCGCCGAACATCGTGGTGAGCAGCTTCGCGGCGTAGCGGTCGGCGTCCTCGCCCGCCGGCGCGTCGGCGACCTGCAGAATGTACTGCTGGGTGGAAGACTCCCGCTGCACGCACTTAAACGTCGGCCGCGAATTCGGCGGCGGCGTCTCCCGCGGCGCTGCATGCGGAGTCCAGCTCCCGCAGCGCGCCGCCACTTGCTTCACGAGCGCATCGAAATCCACGCGCCCCGCCGCCGCGACGAACACATTCCCCGGCGAGTAACGCGCCTCGAAGTACGACCGCATCTGGTCGACCCGCAGCGCCCCGACCGTATCGACCGTCCCCAAGACGCTCCGCGCCATCGGGTGCTGGCCGTAGTGCAGTTCCTTGATATGGTCGTCCATCAGAAACGGCGGCTGATCGCCGTACATCTGGATCTCTTCGATGATGACCTTCTTCTCCATGTCGAAGTCTTCATCGCGCAGGCTCGGCCGCAGCACGTCCGCCAAGATGTCGATGCTGGCCTCCTGATACTCGGGCAGCACCGAGGCGTAGTACACCGTGTTCTCTTCGCTGGTGAAGGCGTTGTAGTGGGCGCCAATCTCGTCAAACTCGCGATTGACGTCCTCGGCGCTCCGCCGCGGCGTGCCCTTGAAAACCATATGCTCGAGAAAATGGCTCACCCCCGCGACCTCGTCGGTCTCGTCCCGCGCGCCCGTCCGCACGAAGAAGCCGACTCCCAACGAGTGCGCGGCGTCATTGCACTCGGCAATGATCTCGAGCCCGTTATCCAGCGTGTGATGGCGAAACTTCATAGATGGTTCTCAGAAGGATAAACCGCGAATCACGCGAATCTTCGCGAATCAGGAATAGGAGGGCCCGCGAAATACGCGAAATGACGCGAAAGGAAGAGGAGATCGAAGAGTCGGAGAGACCCAATCGTCCCTTCCGAGTTTTCGCGATATTGAGCGTGTTTCCCGGGCAACCCTCTCTTCCCCCTATTCGCGAAGATTCGCGCGATTCGCGGTAGAAAATCCGAAACCTAAGCGGTAGGAATGACAAGCGGCGCCGGCCCGAGCGTCGCGAATACGAAATCCTTTGGCGGGTGCTCGGCCAGGTAGGCGTTGATCGTGACTGCCGTGAGCGCATCGATCTCGCGCCCCAGATCCTCCAGCGACCGCACGCGGGCCAAGTGGTACCAGTCGCGGGCGATCGAACTGCTGCGCGACGAGGTCGACTCCTGCTGCATGATCATGCCGCTCTTGATGCGGGCCTTGAGCCGGTCGAGCTCGCCCTGCTCGATGCCCTTGCCCAGGCGTACCAGCTCTGCGTAAGTCACGTCGAGCGTCTCCTGCGCCCGCTCGGTCGTCGTGCCGGCGTAGCACAGCACGCGCGCCCGTGTGAGCTGCGTCTGCAGCGAGGCGTTCACCGTGTAGCAAAGCCCGCGCTTCTCGCGCACCTCGGTAAACAGCCGGGAGCTCATGCCGTCGCTCAGCGCCCCGACCGCCGCCCACGCCTGCAGGTACTGCGGGTCGCGGTACGGCACGGTGGGATATGCAATGCCGATATGGCACTGGTTGCCCTCGAACGGCGTATGTGGCGAGCCGTCCGGCGCTGGCTGCTCGACCGGCTCGGTCGCCGCGATGGGTTGCCAATCGCCGAACAGCGCTTCGACCCGCGCGACCAGCCGATCCCAGTTGACATTCCCCGCCACGCCCAGGATGGCGCCGTTCGGTCGATAAAACTTCTCCCAGTGGTCCTGCACGTCGCCTGCCGTCGCAGCCGACACGCCCGGCTCGTCGCCCTGCCCCGAGCGACCCCACGGCTCGGGATACGCCCGCCGCCGCAGCTCGTCCGTCAGCTTCTGGGCCGGCTCGTCCTCGGTGCCGTTGATCTCCTGCAGGCACACGAGCCGCGCGGCTTCCAGTTCGTCGCCATCCTCGAGATGCGGCCGTCGCACGACGTCGGCAAAGATCGCGAGCGCGTCCTCTAGGCTCGCCGCCAGCGTCGCGGCGCTGAACCCCGTGTGAGCGCTCGACACCGACTCGCCGCGCTCGACGCCCAGATTTTCGAGGTCGTTTACCAGTGCACGATTGTCGCGAGTCCCGGCGCCGCGGAACGCCAGATCGCACAAAAGACTGGTGAGACC
>JANOIK010000874.1:0-13967 GCA_031407585.1 Planctomycetota bacterium
GCTTCCGCTTGCGGGCGCGGGCCAACAGGAACTGTGTGCGGCGGCGAATGACGGTGACGCGGTGCCGCAGGTACTCCTGCAGCATCTCCTTGAGCGTGAGCGTGCGCGGCTTGCCATCGACCAGCGCGAGCATGATGATCGAGAATGATTCCTGCAGCGGCGAGAACTTGTAGAGCTGGTTGAGCACGACGTCCGGGTCGGCGTCTTTGCGCAGGTTGATGATCAGGCGGACCGGCTCCTTGAGGTCGCTCTCGTTGTCGACGCTCGCGATCCCCGGGATCTTGCCCTCGGCGCCGAGCTGGGCGATCCGCTCCTCGACGCGGTCGCGGGCCTGCTGGTAGGGAATTTCGTGAACGATGATCCGCGTCTTCTTCCCGGTGGACTCGATGCTTGTGCGGGCGCGAACGACCACCGTGCTGCGGCCGGTCTGGTAGCCGCGCATGATGCCGGTGCGTCCGCAGATGACGCCGCCGGTGGGGAAGTCGGGGCCTTTGATGTGCTCCATCAGGCCGTGGATCGTGATCTCGGGGTCGTCGATCATCGCGATGAGCGCGTGACAGACTTCGCCGAGGTTGTGCGGCGGGATGCTGGTGGCCATGCCCACGGCGATGCCGCCGGAGCCATTGACCAGCAGGTTCGGGAACTTCGAGGGAAGCACCGAGGGCTCGGTGCGGCTCTCGTCGTAGTTGGGAACGAAGTCGACCGTGTCGAGCTTGATGTCGTCGAGCAGCATGGCCGCGACGTTCGACATGCGGGCTTCGGTGTAACGCATGGCGGCGGGGGGCAGGCCGGCGATCGAGCCGAAGTTCCCCTGCTTGTCGATGAGCGGGTAGCGCGTGTT
This sequence comes from Planctomycetota bacterium, assembly GCA_031407585.1. Classification (GTDB taxonomy): domain Bacteria; phylum Planctomycetota; class Planctomycetia; order Pirellulales; family Lacipirellulaceae; genus Lacipirellula. Next base: position 842 of record JANOIK010000874.1, read on the forward strand.
CCACTCCTGGGCCATGCGAACGACCGTGGGGTAGATGACCTCCTGGCCGTGGGGGTGGTAGTTGCCCATCGTTTCGCCGGCGATCTTGGCGCACTTGGCGCGGGGCGAGGTGGGCGACAGGCCGAGGTCGTTCATGGCGACGAGGATGCGCCGCTGCGAGGGCTTCAGACCGTCGCGGACGTCGGGCAGCGCGCGGCTGACGATGACGCTCATCGCGTAGGTGAGGTAGCTATCGCGGAGCTCGTCCTCGATCGGCAGGTCGATCAGGCGGAGCGCGAAGGCGCGCGTGGGATCGCCCTCTTCGGGGCCGTTGCCGGCCGGGTTGTCAGGTCCGTTGGGGTTGTCGGTCGACACGCTGGGGGGTCCTTGTGGGAGGCCTTAAATCGAGGGTTTCAATCTACCATTTTTGGGGCTGGGCTTCGAGGCGTGGCGGGGGTGAGTTTTGCCACCGCACCCAATTCGCCCCATTCCAAAATGGCGGAGCGAGGGGGCGTTTTTCTCGGCGTTTGCGCGGGTTGCGCGGGAATTTTGAAATCGATGTTTTGACGCACCAATGGCGGAGCCTCGGTATTCGTCGAGCGGAGTTTTGTCGCGTGGTGGCTGAAATTCGATTGGCAGCGCCAAAATTCGATGGGCTTGGTGAGAGGGCGTCGAGGCGAGTCGAAAAAATGCGAGGCTCCGACAGGTTTTGTGAAGTGGTGCGCGCGGAATTATGGAACGGCGCGATGCATAAACGGCGTTGAGAACGACAGGGAGTTGGGGGCATAGGGCACGCTAGGGATTTCGGATGTTCGTAGGGGAGGGAGTGACCGCAGATGGACGCAGATCAACGCAGATGGTTTGAGACGATCTGCGTTTATCTGCGTTCATCCGCGGTTCACGTTTTGATACGTGTGTATACTAGTACATCGCGCGGCCCAAAACTAGTGAACTAACAGAGAAATGAGAAAATGTTGATTCGCCGCAAGGTGCGGCGAATTGATCGCCAACATGGGTTGTGTAACCCCGTTGGGGTAAAGGATTTCACGGGGGCGGGTTACCCAGGGTGCGCCGCGGACGGCGACCCTGGGCTTTGGTGTGGTACGCCGTTGGCGTACGGGTGTTACGCCGAAGGCGTTTTACAGCGCAGCCCAGGGTCGCGCAGCGCACCCTGGGTTACGGCACGGAATCAAAGTCGCGAACCCCAACGGGGTTCCACAGGCGTCGGGTTCTCGGCATCGGGACGATGCCGGCTAACAGAACTACAACGCCCCGGAGTACATTGGGACGCGGCGGCAGGGTGGCGTTTGGCGCTGAGGGCGAAGCGTATGGGACCGATGTGGCGAAGTGTGGTGCTGGTCGGGTTGGCGCTTGCAGCGATGCGCGCGGAGTCCGCCCATGCCGATGCACTCGACGACGTACACGCCCGCGGCGTGCTGCGCTGGGCGGCCGATATGAGCGGCGGCGGGCCGTATGTGTTTCAGGGGGCGGATGGGCGCGTCACTGGGTTTGAGGTGGAGCTGGTCGAGTACTTGGCGCGGTCGCTCGGCGTGCGGAGCGAGCTCGTGCAGGGGGAGTGGGAGATGTTGCCGCAGATTATGGATCGCGGCAATGTGGAGCTGGTGCTCAATGGGTACGAGTGGTCGGCGGAGCGCGCGGCGCTGTGGCTGCCGACTTCGCCGTATTACCAATACAAGCTGGAGTTGCTGGCGCGGCGGGATGATGACTCGATTCGGTCGTGGGACGATTTGCGTGCAAAGGCCGGCGAGCCGCGGAAGCGCGTGGGCGTGTTGCAGGGGGCGACGGCGCAGAAGTATCTCGAGGAGCGTTTCGGCGATGCGATCGAGCTCAAGCGTTATCCGGAGCTCACCAGCGTGATGGGGTTGGTCGAGCAGGGGCAGCTCGACGCCGATGTGCACGATGCGCCGATCACTGTGCATTACGGGCGCGACTTTCCGGGGCTGCACGTGGTGGGCGAGCAGGTGGCGCCGGGATACTACGTTGGATATGTGCGAAAGGGGGAGGAGCAGCTGGTGGCGGCGCTCAACGAGGCGTTTGCCCGCGGGCTGGCCGACGGGACGGTGCGGCAGATTTACGAGAAATACGGCGTGTGGAATACGGACCAGGAAGGACTCGCGGCTGCGGCGCGGGATTGGCCACCCGTTGTGGACGAGACGGGCGCGTCGCGTTGGGCGAGTCTTGGCGGGTACGCGCGACTCTTGTTGTTGGCGGCGGGAACGACCGTGCTCTTGGCGTTTCTTTCGATGCCGCTCGCCATGGTGCTAGGGTTGGGCGTTGCGGTCGGGCGGTTGTATGGGCCGTGGTGGGTGCGGGCGCCGCTCGCCGCGTATGTGGAGGTGCTGCGCGGGACGCCGCTGCTGCTGCAGTTGTTCGTCATCTACTACGTGCTGCCGCGGTACACGGGGGTGACGATTCCGGAGTTCTGGTCGGGCGTGTTGGGGCTGGCGATCAACTACTCGGCTTACGAGGCGGAGAACTATCGGGCCGGGCTCTTGGCGATTCCGCGCGGGCAGATGGAGGCCGCCTTGTCGCTGGGGATGACGACGCGGGCGGCGCTGCGGCGGGTGATCGTGCCGCAGGCGGTGCGGATCGTGATTCCGCCGGTGACGAACGATTTCATCGCGCTGTTCAAGGACACGTCGGTGTGCTCGATGATCGCGGTGACCGAGCTGACTGGGATGTATCGGTTTTTGTTTCAGGGCCACCCGCGGCTGATGCTGGAATTTGGGTTGATGACGGCGGTGCTGTATATGTTGATGAGTTATCCGTTGTCGCTGGTGGCGCGGCGGGCGGAGATGAGGTTTAAGGGGGCTCAGGGATGAGAACGGATGGGAATCGGAGTTGTCCGCAGATGTCGCAGATGGGCGCAGATAAGAGATGGGAATTGAAAATGCGATCTGGGGGATCGATTCTTGTTGCCCGGCCCTTGTTTTAATCTGTGATCATCTGCGACATCTGCGGACAAGTCTGTGATGAACGACGAACCGATGATTGATGTTCGGGGATTGGTGAAGAGCCATGGTTCGCTGCGCGTGCTGGATGGCGTGTCGCTGGGGGTTCGTCGTGGGGAGGTGGCGGCAGTGGTGGGGCCTTCGGGTGGGGGGAAGAGTACGCTGCTGCGGTGTATTAATGGGCTGGAGGTGTTTGAGGCGGGAGAGATTCGGGTGGATGATCTCGTGTTGCGCTCGGGGGAGGGGACATGCTCACGCGGACGAGAGCATGGCACGCAGACGGGAGACCAGGGGGAAGCGCGCGCGGTGGCTTGCGAGGGCGGGAATCCCTCCCCTAGCCCCTCCCTTCCAGGGAGGGGGATCGGAGCATGCTCACGCGGACGAGAGCATGGCACGCAGAGAAAGGGTGAAGAGCTGCTCGAGCTTCGGCGACGGGTGGGGATGGTGTTTCAGCAGTTTCATTTGTTTCCGCATATGAGCGCGCTGGAGAATGTGATGGCAGGGCCGCGGTTTGCGCTGGCTCAGTCGCGCGAGGAGGCCGCGCCGCTCGCGGAGTCACTGCTGGTGCGCGTGGGGCTTGCCGACAAGCTTGCGGCGCGGCCGGAGCAGCTTTCTGGCGGGCAGCAGCAGCGGGTGGCCATCGCGCGGGCGCTGGCCATGAAGCCCGAGGCGATTCTGTTCGACGAGCCGACCAGCGCGCTCGACCCGCGAATGGCGGGGGAGGTGATGAGCGTGATCGCCGACCTCGCCGCGAGCGGGCAGACGATGATCGTGGTGACGCACGCGATGGGGTTTGCCCGGAACGTGGCCCACACGGTGCACGTGATGGAGGGCGGGCGGATCGTGGAATCGGGCCCGCCGGGGCAGATTTTTGACGCCCCGCGGGAAGCCGCGACGCGGGCGTTTCTGGCGGAGACCGGCGGGTGAGGATTTGGGGAGTTGTCCGCAGAGGACGCAGACGGCCGCAGATGGTTGGGATTGAATTTGGTGGGACGCGGTTCGGCGATTGATTCAGGACTATTTCAGAAGTTTGTCTGCCAATTTCTGTTGCGCTGTAGGGAGACAGTAAGGCGGCGTGTGGGATTGGGGGACGGACGAAGCTGGCAGCTTCGTTTACGGCGCGAGGTAGAGCGGAACTCCGTGATTTTGCGGCACGTAATGACGTTATTGCGAACCCACCGCGCAAACGCTTTCACCTCGATCGCGCCCGGAGTTATCATGGGCGGGGGGAGCTCTTCTTTTTGGAACGGGGGCAGGCATGCGCGGGAGCGGCAAGCGCCGGCACCGGCGTCTCTTTGGGCGAAGTGCGAAACGTAACCGGGCATCGGCGGCGCGCCGCTCGAGTTTCGAGAAGCTCGAATCGCGGCTGGCGATGGCGGGGCTTGTCATCAATGAATTCCTCGCCAGCAATACGGCCGGGCTTCAGGACGAAGACGGCGATCGGAGCGACTGGATCGAGCTGAAGAACACGACCGCCGCGCCGATCAATCTGGCGGGTTACCATCTCACCGACGACTCGGGCAACCTCGAGAAGTGGACGCTGCCGGCGGTCAACATCGGCGCGGGCGGATACCTCGTCATCTTTGCGTCGGATAAGAATCGCACGGTGGTCGGGCAAAATCTGCACACGAACTTCTCGCTGGACGAAGCGGGCGAGTACCTGGCGCTGGTGGCACCGGACGGCGAGACGATCGAGGACGCGTTCGCTCCCTTCCCCGCGCAAGTCGCCAACATCTCCTTTGGCCGCGGCGGACAGACGCCCATTAGCGAGAACGTGATCGGCGACGCGGCCCAGTTCAAGTATTTGGTTCCGAGCGCCGGTACGGCGGCGGACTGGTACACGCGGGAGTTCGTCGACACGGCGTGGAGTTCGGGTGTCGGCGGGGTCGGGTTCGACAACGTCGGGGGGAATTACGCGCTGGGGGATTACCAGGGTTATTTCGCGACGGATGTCAATGCGCCGATGCGCAACGTGAACGCATCTGTGTTTCTCCGCTACACGTTCCCGATTCTTGCGCCCGCGGATGTCTCGTCGCTGCTGTTCCGGGTTCGCTACGATGACGGATTCGCGCTCTATCTCAACAACACTCCGATAACGGCGCCCGCGCATCGACGGCTTGCGCCGACGCCGCTAACCAACACGTCGACGGCCACGGGCAGCCGGTCGCCTGAGTCCGTTCTCTACGAAGACATCGATTTGTCGGTCTATACGAGTTGGCTCGTCGCGGGCGACAACGTGCTTTCGATCCACGGCTTGAATTCGGCGGCGAACAACGGCGATTTTATGTTGTCGCCGTTGCTCGTGGCGACGCGGCCCAGCACGCCGGTGACGGGTTACATGGCCTCGCCGACGCCGAACGCCGCCAATCTCCAGGGGACGCTCGGCGTGGTGGCGGATACGTCGTTCTCGGTGGACCGGGGATTCTTCACCTCGCCGTTCAACGTGACGATCAGCACGCCGACGCCGGATACGGTGATCCGCTACACGACGAACGGCACCGTTCCGACCGCGACGACGGGCACGGTGTTCAACCCGGGGAGTCCGCCGCTGATCACGACGACGACCACGCTGCGCGCCGCCGCGTTTCGCACGGGATGGACGCCGACGAACGTCGATACGCAGACATACATTTTCCTCGACAATGTGATTCAGCAGAGCGGCGCGGGTTTGCCGACGACGGGCTGGGGCCTTAACAATACCCCGGACTGGGCGATGGATCCGGCGGTCGTGACGAATCCGACGTATGCGGCGACGATCAAGAACGATCTCAAGGCTATTCCCAGCGTCTCGCTGGTGATGCCGTTCAGCGATTGGTTCGGCGGCGGCGGCCAGGGCATCTACCCGACGCAGGCCGAGATCGAGCGCGCCGTGTCGATGGAATACATCACGGCCGACGGCGCCAACGAGTTTCAGATCGACGCGGGCATCGAGATCCAAGGCGGCTCGAGCGACGACCGCTGGAAGATGGATAAGCTCTCGATGCGCGTGAAGTTCACGGATCCGTATGGCCCCGAGAAGCTCGACGCGAACGTCTACAACAACGGCGTGCTGGACGAGAACGCCGCGACGGAATTCAACACATTCGTGCTCGACGCGCACTTGGGATACACGTGGGCGTACGGCGGGCCGGCGGGCTCCACGCAGCGGGTGAACGCCATGTTCGTGCAGGACGCCTACGTGGCGGACCTGCACAATCTCGCGGGCGGAGCGTCGCCGCACAGCGCCTTCGTGCACCTCTACGTCAACGGCCTGTATTGGGGCGTGTACGACATGCACGAACGGGCCGACGAGCATTTTGCCGAGTCCTATCTCGGTGGAAACAACGACGATTACGACGTCATCAAGCACCGGCCGGGAACGGAGGTCAACGGCATCGACGTCAATCCGGATCCGCTCGTTTACACCAGTTCGGCGATCACCAACTACGCCACGCTGCTGACCCTTATCCGGCAGGACCTGACCGTTCCCGCCAACTACGCCGCGGCGGCGGCGAAGATCGACGTTGATGACTTCATCACCTACATGGCGATCAATTACTACGTGGGCAACGACGACTGGGCGCACCAGAATTGGTATGCGTCGTTCAATCGCAACGATCCGGGCGGCAAGTGGCGCTATCACAGTTGGGACGCCGAGAACGTGCTTAAGGACGTCAACGCCAACAACACCGCGCGCAACGACGCGGGCGGGCCGACCGAAGTGCTCAACGCGCTGATAACGAATGCCGAGTTCCGGCTTCGTTTCAACGACGTCGTGCAGAAGCTGATGCGCAACAACGGGCTGCTCACGCCGGCCCAGGCGGCGTCTGTGTACCAGACGCGGGCCGCGACGGTGGGCAGCGCGCTGGTGGGGGAAAGCGCGCGATGGGGCGACAGCCGCACGGTCGCGCATCCGACGGGCCCGGCGATCAACGATCCTGTGGGCGTCGGCAATCCGTATCTGCTTTCGCACTGGATCACGCGAAACAATTCCTTGTACAGCAACTACTTCCCCGCGCGCACGGGCGTCGTGCTCGGTCAGTTCACCACGCGCGGGTGGAGCACCACGCTGGGGGCGCCGACCTTTACGAACTACGGCGGCACGGTCGCCGCGGGCACGCAGGTCACGATTTCCAAGCCCGTCGGCTCGCCCGCGAGCGGCACGCTCTACTACACCATCGATGGCAGCGATCCGCGGGCCGCGGACGGCGGCGTTGCGGGCAACGCCATCCCCGTCCCGTCTGGTTCGGCGACGCTCACGATCAATCTCGGCACGCATGTGCGGGCGCGAGTGTTCGATGTGAATCAAGTCGACGCGAAGAACGACTGGAGCGCCGAGATCGACGCGACGTTCCTGCTCGAGACGCCGTTTCCGCTGCGGATCATCGAGCTGAACTACAATCCGGTCGGCGATCAGAATCTCGAGTTCATGGAGCTCACCAACACGGGGCCCTCGACCATCAGCCTCGACGGCGTGCAGATCACTGAGTTCTCGAACGCGGGCTACACGTTTCCCGTAGGGCTCACGCTTGCCCCGGGCGCCCGCATCGTCGTCGCCCGTTCGCCGAGCGCCGTGACTCTGGCGTATGGCTCCGGGATCAACGTCGCGGCCACGGGGTACTTTGACCAGAACCTCAGCAACGGCGGCGAGTTCGTCACGCTCCTTGGGCCTCTGGGCGAGCAGCTCCAAAGATTCTCCTATTCCGATGGCGGCGGCTGGCCCACCGCTGCCGATGGCAACGGCAAGTCGCTCGAGATCATCAACCCGCTGGGCGATTCCACGAGCCCCTCGAACTGGCGGGCGAGCTTTTACGCGGGTGGATCGCCGGGGACGGACGGACTGCCGCCGGCGGTGGCGGGCGACTTCGACGGCGACGCCGATGTGGACGGCGACGACCTGCTGGCGTGGCAGCGCGGGCTGGGCACGCCGGCGCTGCAGGGGTCGGCGGCTAAGGGCGATGCGGACGGGGATCGGGACGTCGACTCGCAGGATCTCGATCTTTGGCGATCGAACTACGGCGAACCGATGCTGGCGGTCGCGTCGGTGGCGGCGGCGGAGGAAGAGTTCGACGCGGCGGGGGAGTCGCAGGCGGCCCCGTCAGCGCGGGCGGCGCCGGGCGTGCTCGAGCGCGACGAGTGGATCTTGGAGGCGGGGCCGCAGGCGTGGCGTCGCGAGGGCAGGGCGGCGGTGCGAGCGCGCGTGCTCGACGCGGTGCTGGCACGCAACGTGGCTTGGCGGCGCGAAGCGGCGAGCGACGATGCGGCGGCGACGTTCGAGCGACCCGCCCGAAGACGCTCCGCACAGGCCGACGACTCCGCGGGCCGGGGTCAGCTTGAGCATGAGCTTGGCAAATGCTTGGATTCGCCGCTCTGACGATTCCCAATCGTCGCGGGCGGCCGAGCACATTTTGGCGTGCGCGCCGGTTGTGCAGGCCAAATCTTGGGGTGCTAGCACGGGGCCGAACCGGGGTTGCCCGTTCGAGCCGATTCCCCATAATCACCCCCCTACGGTATGGGTCGGCGCCGGGACTGCCACGAGGGAGTTTCCGCGACCGCGACCCTGAGAGTTTGCCGCTGTTGTCTTAGGTCGCAGCTGGCAGACATGCTTGGGAACCGATTGCCTGCGAGGGCCTTTCTCGCATCTCGGTTCGATGTTTGACGGCAGCGCCACGCGGGCATGACGCCCCGAAGCGCCGTCGCGCCACCCCCATTCAAGGATGAAGAAAGGGCGCTGCGATGCGGAAGAGATTCGCATATTTGATGCTAGCGGCGATCGGCGTCGCTGGCTTTGTCGGGCCTGCCTGCGCTTCGCCGGCTCTCAAGCGAGAGTCGGGCCGGCTACAGGAATTGGTCGCTCGGCTCACGAGCAGTGAGTATTTGCTGCGCGATCCGGCAACCGATCCCCGTCCGTACGTGGACCCGACGCCGGCGCTGAACGCGTTTCGCCACGTGGCCGCGGCCATGGCGTGGGGCGACGTGCGCGCGGCGGCGGTGAGCGCCGCGGCGCTCGACTACGAGGTGGTGGAGTTCGTCGACGCTCACACGCAACGCACGTACTATGTGCTGCGCGAAGATTTGAACCGGATCAAAACGGCCCGGGGTTGGGGTTCGTACATCGTGAACCCCAACAGCCGGATCGACGTGCTGGTGGAGGTGCCGCACCCGCTGGACGACGTGGAGACGCCGGAGATCGGCGGCGTGGTGTTCGAGCAGGCGCACGCCAAGGGCTTGCTGATCGCGGGCGCCCACCGGCTCAAGGCGGACGTGCCGGATTTGGTCGACAGTATTTTTCACCAGGTTCACACGGCATGGATTGGCCCGCAGGCGCAGGCGACCGCGTGGCAGATTCACGGCTTCGTGCTGTCGAAGCATGAGTTTCCGGACGGGGCGCACGTGATCGTCTCGACGGGCGACGGGGGCATCGCGCCGGAACTCAAACAGCTCGATGCGATTTGCGAGGACCAGGGCCTCGCGAGCTATGTGTTCAACAATCGCCCCGCGGCGTCGAAGGCCAACCAGCGGCTCAACGGCGATGTGCCGGGGGTGGCGTTCGTCTCGCTCGCGGCGACGACTAACGAGCAAGGCCGACTGTCCCGCAGCCTGGGCGGGTCATTCGTGCATGTGGAGCTGGAGAGCCAGGTGCGCATGGACGCGGCTCAGCGCGATCGGATCGCCTCGGTGATCGCGACCGCGATGCGGGACCAACCTTCGCGTACGGCGCAGGCGACCCGGCGCGGCGCCATTCGATTGGCGTCGTATAGGCCGTCGGAGGATGACGCGGCGACGACGGTTGGCGAGGGCGAGGTGCGCGATCCGCGCGTCGCGTCGCGCATCGAGGACGGGGCTGACGAATCGACCCGGCTGGTCCAGTAGATTCACGCTCTGCCGGCAAGGTTTCGCCGTGGTTGGCGAAATAAGTTGTAGGGTGGGTGTCTTCACCCACCAATTGCGGGTGGCGCCGATGGTGGGTGCGGACACCCACCCTACGGGTTACAATCAGCGTCTTATGCCCAAAGCGATCCTACCCGCCGGTTACGACAATGTGCCTGACGGCGATCCACTGGAGATCGAGCTGCGCTCGCCGGGCGTGGCGGCGGCGCTCGCGTGGCTCATACCGGGGTTGGGGCACATGTACCAAGGCCGCACGGCGAAGGGGCTGTTGTTCTTCGTCTGCATCCTCGGGATGTTTTCGTTCGGTCTGTGGATCGGCGAAGGCCACGTCGTGTACGCCAACAGTCCGCGCGAGACGCCGTGGCGATGGCAGTACTATTGCCAGTTGGGCGTGGGCCTGCCCGCGACGCCGGCGCTCCTGCAGAAGGGCCGCGCGCCGAATCGGCCGCACCCGATCTTGGGCGAGTTCATGGCGCCGCCAAAGATGACGCCTCAGACCTTGATCGACGACTCGGGCAATCCGACGACGCAACCCAACGAGCTGGCGAAGTGGACGGTCCAGATGCACCCGCGTTACGAGATCGGGACCGTCTACACGGTGATCGCGGGCCTGCTGAACATTCTGGCGATCTGCGATGCGTACGGCGGACCGTTGGTGATTCTGCCGCAGGACAAGAAGCGCGTCCCTGGCGGTGACAAGAAGTCTGGAGACGGCAAGCCGGGCGACGGCGACGACAAAGATCGCGCCCCGCCGGCCGCTTGAGGAGCAACTTCGTGGATCTGATCCTGCCCCCGCTGGCCCTCGTGTCGCTGTGGTACGCCGTGCCGCTGATCGTAAGCGTGAGCCTGGTGTGCGCGGCGTCGCGTCACGAGCTGATGCGTCCGATTGTGGAGCACGGCGTGCGATTCACGATCGGGGCGCTCGCCTTTCTGGGATTCGTGGTCGGGCTGATCTCGCTGCTCGAGTGGATGGCCTGAGCGGCGGTCGGCGTCATAGTTCGACGCACAGCAGTTCGCTTTCGCAGCGCACGTAGAGACGCTTGCCAACAAGCGCCGGGAAGGTCAGCAGTTCTGCCGAGCGGTCGGCCTGGCCATCGGCAATCTGCACGCGCGACAGGATGTGCGGACCGTTCTTGTGGGCGTTCATCAGAATGAGCTCGCCGCCCCGGCCCTGCACGAGAAGCCGGTCGTTCGACGCGACAAGAGCTCCGTATTCCGTGAAGCTGCGATCATTTGCCGTCCAAAGTTGTGCCAGGCCATTCGCCGCGTCGAAGCAGTCCACTCGGCCGTTCACGCAAAAGATCAGGTTGCCCACAGCGACGGGCGTACTCATCTGCGGGTTCAGTTTCGCGCTGACGCAAAGCGGGTCGTCGAGAATCGTGCCGTCATCGGCAAATGCGTAGAGCCGGCCGCCGTTGTTCTCGGATGCGACGAGCAACTTGTCGCCGACCACCAGCGGCGTCGGCACATTGAAATCGCCCGGATTGCGCGGCGCGAGCGACCACAGTACACGCCCCGTGTGGAGATCCCAGCCGTGAAGCTGGGTTTGGGTGTGTCCGACGATCTGGCGCGTGCCGCCGAGCGTCGCAACGATGAATGAGCCGTGCCCCTGGGGCTCCCCCGGCGTCTGCCACAGTACCTTGCCCGTCGCCGCATTGAGTGCGGCGATCGACGCCGCCGGCGTGCCCGGGTTGACGATGATCATGTCATCGACGGCAAGCGGCGAGGTGCACGTGCCCCATTGGAGCCGATCGAGGCCGAGGAACTTGAGCCGGACGTTGACGCGCCATACGATGGCGCCCGTTTCGGAGTTGGCGCACGTCAGATCGCCAAAGGCGCCGAAGAAAAACACGCGGCCGTCGTGAATCAGCGGCGTAGCGCGCGGCGCGTTGTCGTAATCCAGCTGGCCTGGCGCGGGGTACGCGACTGTCCAGAGTTCTTCGCCGGTGGCGGCGTCGAGGCAGCGGAACACGTCGGCACGATTGGCGGCGTCGCGGTCGCCGACGAACACTCGTCGGTCGGTGGCCGCGAGGCCGCCCATGCCGGCGCGTCCCAAGGCATGACGCCAGGCGACGCGCGGCTCCGCGGACAGTTCATGCGGGAGCCACCCCACGCGACCGTTGCGATCGGGACCCAACCAGCCAGGCCACGCCTGCGAGGTCTTGTCAGCGTCATCCTCCGCGGCGTCCGTCTGGTCGCCGGACTCGAGCCCCGTCGCGCTGTCGATCGGCACGGCCGGCAGCTTCAAACCCGGCAAGTTGATTTCAGCCGGCTTGAAATCTTCTGGCACGAAGCCAAGCATGGTTTCCAGCGCGGTCAACATGCCGGGGGCCTTGCCAGCTTCGTACAGCGCCTGCTGCACCGCGAGCTGTTCCTCGTCGCTCAGCAAGTTGGTGGCAAACGCCGCAACGAAGGGTACAGGCATTGTCTCGCCGACAACGCGAAGGTCGCCTTTCTTGATCGTGCCGCAGCCCTCGAGCAACGGCGCGGCGTAGCTGGAGATGACCGCCGCCCCGTGAATCTTGTCGCCCCAGTCGATGATCATGCAGGCGCCATCGCTGCACGCGTAGGAGATTTCGGCGTCCTTGGCAACAGGTAGTTCGACGCCCGATTCTTCAATCAAGGCGCGGGCGGCGGCGAACTTCTCGTCGCACTCGGGCGGGCCGAAAAGAATGCGGTAGCCGGCGAGGTCGCCCACGGACTTGGCGGCGTCTGCGGCACGCACGACGACCAGGCCAGTTTGCGTCGTTTTGCCGTCCCTTCCGGTGAGCCGCGCCAACAACGCCACGTCGAGCTTGTGCTTCTCGCTTTGGGCGCGAACCACGGAGTCCTTCCCGATGATGAGATGCACCTGGTCAACGCTTTCCTTAGCGAGTGCGTTTTCGATCGACTCGGCAAACGTCACGACGACGGGGCGGCCGAGACGTTCGGTGAGATACTCGCCCAGCACTTCGTACTTGCGTTGGGCGTAACCCGCAACGCAGGGGCAGGAGAGCGGCAAGGCGAGCGGGTCCATGACAACCATGGAAAAGGGGCTCTGGTCCGCGACGGTTGCCGCAGACGCGAGCGAAGCAAGAGACGCAACCAGCGCCGCCGCTAAACCGCCGGCGCGCAAGACCATCGTAAGTCGTCGCATGCAACACCTCTTGATAGGCGGTGGAGTGAAGACGAGAATCACCGATCCGAGGGCGCTAGTCGCCGAAGCCCAGCAGGCGCAACAATCCGCCGCTCTCGCCGCCGGATTCCTCCGCGTCCACGATCGGACCCGTCGGATCGGGCAGGACGCGCGACAGCACCGCGATGTT
>JANOIK010000903.1:0-1755 GCA_031407585.1 Planctomycetota bacterium
TCTCGGCAGGCTTCTTTTCCGCAGGAGCGGCGCCGCCAGCGCGAGCGGCGGCCAACATGTCGGCAACGCTCAACTTCGCGCCACCCGCAGCGGCGGGCTTTTTCGCCGGCGGAGCAGCCTCGGCCGCGACCTCCGGAGCAGATGTCGCGCCAGCTTCAGGATCCCCAGCCGCAGGAGTTGCGGCCGCATGCGCCTCCGGCGCGGCAGGCGGCGTGTCACCGCCAGCGTCGGTCTTCCGAGCGGCGGCGAGCATGTCGGCCACCGACATCTTCTTCTTGTCAGCCATGCCTGACGACGCCTGCTCGGGTGTCCGGAAGAATAATGCGCCGAAAAAGCGCGGAAATTCGGTCGATCACAACACGGAAAGCTCGACGGGGCAGCAGCTTCCGTCACATTGTGACATTTTTCACAATGTACCTGCCTTCAACTTAACCGCCACAACGCGGCCCTGTCAACCGCTGCTGTCACAAACGAAGGCCTTTCACGCGGCGTCATCCGAAGCACCTACGACTTACGCCTCCATGCCGCGCCGTTGAGGCGGATTCTAACAACCTCAACCGTGCGCGCCAGTCCCCTAGCCACACATCGCACCGTGTTTCTCCGAAAGTTTTTCGCGCTCGCCTCCCGCCGCTTGCGGCTTAGCGCGCCGTCAATTGTGGGAGGCGTCTCCGACGCCGATTTCGCGCACCACCACGAAATGGTATGCATAGCAACACGAAATCGCGGTCAGAGACCGCTCCCACAGGATTTGGTCTGCCTTTCTCACCCCGCACCACCCCCGTAGAATCACATCCACCCCGCGCACAGTCGTTCTCGCGCGGTCGATCATTCGCAACTTGCCGCACCGCCGCCTGGAGTTCCCCCGCCGATGAAGGTTCTGATTGTCGGCGGCGGCGGACGAGAACACGCGCTCGCGTGGAAGATCGCCGCCAGTCCGCGCGTCGAGCGCGTCTTCGTCGCCCCCGGCAACGCCGGCACGGCCAGCGACGCCGAGAACGTCGACATCGCCGACACGGATGTTCCCAAGCTCGTCGCCTTCGCCAAGCAGAACGCCATCGACCTCGCGGTCATCGGCCCCGAAAGCTCCCTGGCCGCCGGCATCGTCGACGCCCTCGCCGCCGCGGGCATCCGCGCGTTCGGCCCCAACAAGCGTGCCGCCGAGCTCGAAGCCAGCAAGGTCTTCTGCAAGAACCTGCTGCGCCACGCCGATGTCCCCACCGCAGAATTCCGGGCCTTTCGCGATGTCTCGAGCGCCGTCGCGTACCTCACGGCCCGCGACGATCTGCCCGTGGTCGTCAAAGCCGACGGCCTCGCCGCGGGCAAAGGCGTGATCGTCTGCGACAACCGCGAAGAAGCCCTCGCCGCCGTCGAGCGCATCGCCGGCAGCCGCGAGTTCGGCGAAGCCGGCGCCCAGCTCGTCATCGAAGAACGCCTCGTCGGCCAGGAGGCGAGCGTGCTTGCCGTCGTCGATGGCCGCAACATTCTCGTCCTCCCTGCGGCCCAAGATCACAAAGCCGCGTTCGACGGCGACCAGGGCCCCAACACCGGCGGCATGGGCGCCTACTGCCCGGCCCCGCTCATGACGCCCGAGCTCCTCGAGCAAGTCCAGGAGCGCGTTTTCGTCCCCACGGTCCACCAGATGAAGCGCTCCCGCCGCCCCTTCCGCGGCATCCTCTACGCCGGCCTCATGATCACCAAGCAAGGCGTGAAGGTTCTGGAGTACAACGTCCGCTTCGGCGACCCCGAGTGCCAGCC
>JANOIK010000949.1:0-2486 GCA_031407585.1 Planctomycetota bacterium
CCTGGTGCGCGACAATGGCCCGGTCGACTACGAAAAGGCTGCCGACTACATCGCCCAGGTGGCGCGCGGCCTCTCGCACGCTCACGGAATGAACCTGGTCCACCGTGACATCAAACCGGCCAATTGCCTGCTGGACAAGCACGACACGGTCAAGCTGCTGGACATGGGCCTGGCCCGGCTGATCGACGACGAGGCGTCGCTCACGCTCGACAACAACGAGAACGTGCTCGGCACGGCTGACTATCTCGCCCCCGAGCAAGCGCTCAACAGCCACAAGGCCGACGCGCGGGCCGACATCTACAGCCTGGGCTGCACGCTGTACTTCCTGCTCACGGGCCATCCGCCGTTTCCCGACGGTACGATTTCCGAGCGGCTGATCAAGCACCAGGTCGAGCAGGCGCCAAGCATCTTTAAGGATCGGCCCGATGCCCCTTCTGTGCTGGTCAACATCTGTACGCGGATGATGTCGAAGCGCGTCGAGGAGCGCTACCAAACCGCGAAGGACGTGTCGGATCGGCTCGCGGAGTGGCTGGGGGATCGCGGCATCGAGATCGGCGACAGCGGGAAGCGCACGGCGTCGGGCTCCGGCGGCGTGGGCAGCGACGTGTTCCGCCGATTTGCGGCATCGATACAGAAGTCGGGCGGCGATTCCAGCCGCACGCCAAAGGGCAGCGGCGTCACGAAGAAATTAACCGGCTCGGCGGCGGCCGCGGCGCTGCAGCCGGAGGAAGACATGGGGCTGGCGCCGCTGGAAGAGGAGGCGCCGAAGAGGATTGAGACGTTCTCGGCGCCGGCCGAAACGACGGCGACCAGCGGAGCGGCCGAGGACACGCTGCCCGACCTGTCGGCGATCAAGCCGCTGAAGCCGCGTAAGTCGCTGTTCGAGGAAGAGTTTGAGGCGGGCCGAGCGAAGAAGCCGGAGCCGCGCGTGATGCGGCGCGTCGAGGGGGAGTTCAACCCGCTGCAGCCGCCGGGATTCTCGGGGCCAAGCTACGGTACGCCGGCGTGGGTGTTCGTAGCGGTGGGCGTCGGCGTGGTCGCTATTATCGGCGTCGTGCTCGCCGTGGTGTTCGGCGGCGGGCCGTGATGTTGCGCCGCGCTCCGCTACCGCGTCGCGGCTAACGGGAGCTCAGTGGCGCGTTCGCCGACGACGAGGCTTTTCTGCCAGCGGATGCCGAGCATTTGGCAGTTGATGCCCGATCCGATGCCGAGCAGCGCCACACGCTTGTCCTGCGGCAGTTCGCCCGCTTCGGCGGCGAGCGCCATCGTGAGCGGCAGCGCCGCGGCACCCGTGTTTCCCAGCGTCTCGAACGTGGGGAAGTCGAGCGATTCGCTCAGTCCCAACGCCTCGAACATGAGCCGGCGATGCGCCACGCCGACCTGATGGCACACCGTGCGGGCGATGTCGTCGCGCGACCACTCGAGTTCGTCGAGAAATCCGCCGAACGTGCGGGCCGCGGTTTCGACGCCCGCGTTCATCAGCTGCTCGCTGTCGGTACGCATGAAGTTTTCGAGACCGTCGCTCTGACACAGGTCGTGCCCGAGCGTATTGGCCCTCACAACGGCGCCCTCCAGGCGATTCTGCGTACGGCTCAGCTCACGGTCGCACAGTAGCACAGCAACGCTGGCCGACCCGATGGTGAGCGATGCGAAATACTTCTTCACGGCGCGGCGGTCGATGCGCTCGTCTGTGTTGAGCCGGTCGATCGTGTTCTCGACAAGTGCTCGCCCGCACTCGGTGCCGACGACCAGTCCTGCGCGGATCTGGCCCAGCTCGATCATGTTGGCGACGTTCAGCATGCCTGTGAGGATGCCGAGACACGCGTTCGACGTGTCGTAGATCATGCACTCCGCGGGTAGCTCAAGCGCGTGATGAGCGCCGCAGGCAGTGGCGGGTTCAAGAAAATCGCGGCAGACCGACCCGTGAACGAGGGCGCCGATATGCTCCGGCGAAAGCTGCGCGGCGGCGAGGGCGCGACGACCGCTCTCGGCGCTCGTGCGGCCCAGCGAAACGCCGGCCGGAAAAAACCGCCGCTCGCGAATGCCGGTCATCAGCTCCAGCCGCCCCGGAGGAAGCCGCAGGCGGTCGTACGCGGGCGCGAGCCGGCGTTCCAGCTCGTCGCTGGTGACGACCTCGTCCGGCAGGACATAGCCGAAGCTTTCGAGACATACGTTGCGAAACAGCATCGGGAACCAGCAGGGAGCAGGGGGCACGGAGCAGGGAGATCAGGGTTCAAGCTACTGGCGCGGGCAGGGGGCGTAAAGCGGCTGAACTTCGGGTGTTTTTTGCGAGCGCATTGGCATAGAACGGGCTCTGCATGGATAGGGAGTTCCGCATTTCCGCCGGAGAGACGCGCATGATCGATATTAAGACGACGCCGCGGCGCGGCTGGGATTTAGTCGCCCTGTTCGTCGCACTCGTCCTGCCAACGGCAATCACATGGCTGTACTTCGTCGAGGCGAAGGACTGGCCCGCCGCGGCGCAG
>JANOIK010000951.1:0-4087 GCA_031407585.1 Planctomycetota bacterium
TTTCGCGACGCGGGCATCGAACCGTCTCTGCGTAGGTACTGCGTGGGCCTGGAGCGTTCTGTGGATGCAACGCCCCCGGCGTGAGCATGGATTCGCCATGCAACAGTAGGTCGCAGACGTGGTGCGTCAACGCGACGCCGCCGCAAGGGCCGCATGGATCATGCAACTGTCGCAATCGGAGCATCCGGCACAATCGGCTTTGTTCGCGCTGCCACGGCTACCGCGTTTCGACCCACTGCAAGATCTTGATCCCGGGGATCCGTGAGCCGCGGTAGATCTGAAAGACTTCGTCGGGCTTTAGGGCGCGATTGAAGATGCGCACATCGTCCACGCGGCCAGTGAGGTCGACAGTGGTAAATCCATTGGCGTGCGAGCCAATTCGCGTATTGGCGCCTTGGCCGGCGTAAGAGATCGCTATGCCGGCGCCTGTCGACGCCGCCTCCACGCCGTCGATGTAAAGCTTCAGCGTATTGCCGCCGTCGAGCACCGCAGCGAAGTGATGCCATCCCGTGTTAAGCACGGTTTGGCTCGCCGTGGCAGTGATCCATGCAGAGCCATTGTAGTACCTTGCCGCGGCGCCACTGGATCCGCTGTTCAGGCGCAGTACAAAGCAGTCGCCGAGCGAAACGACCTCGCCCCCGAGCGAATCGACGCCATCGAGCCGCACCCAGGCGGCGGCGCTGATGCTCGACGATTTATCGTAAAGCCCAGTGGCCTGCATGTAGTTGGATCCGTTGAACGCCACGGCCGTGCCTTGTGATGCCGCGCCATTGGCCGTCACATTCAGCGTTGGGCTGCCGTTGTAGGCGCCGTCCTGGCCTCGGCCCGTCGAGTCGGTGGCCACCGTGCCGGCAGTTTCGTCCAACTTGTACCAGGCCATCAGGCCATAGATCTGATAAACCTCCCATGCCGAGAGTTTCCGATTGTAGACTCGAAAATCATCCATTGACCCCGATAGCCGTTGCGTCGGACTGCTGGTGCTTGCCCCGAGCGCCAGTTGGGCAGCTGTTTGGGCCGTTAGATTTGTGGTGGAAATCCCAGACGCTTCGAGCACACCGTTGAGGTACACGGCATAACTGTCGTCGGCGGCGTCGAACAGGGCGGCGAAGTGGTACCAGGAGTCCGTTTTAGTCGCCGTCGAAACCGTTTTAAATCCGCCCACGTTGCCGTCTGCGCACAGGTCGAAACGAACAATTCCGTCTGGATCTTGCCAGGCTTCCCAGTTCGTGTTGAGCCCGAAGTGTCGTTGGCGCGCGGCCGGAGTTCCCTTGCTGCGAAACCAGTAGGCCACTGTGCCCACGGACGGCGGCGCAAAGGCACCGGTGGTAATGGCATCATCCGTTGTTCCGTTGAAGCTCAGCCCGTCGCTGTAGACACCACTGATCCATGCCGGAGCGCCGTTGTTGAAGGCGGCGCTCGCGCCCGCGCCAGCCGAGTCGGCCAGCGCGGTTCCGGAGCCCTCATTGAGCTTCCAGTGCCCGACAAGTCCGTAGAGCTCGGCCACTTCGCTGGTTGAAAGCGGTCGATTGTAAAGTCTCACGTCCGACAAGGATCCCTCATAGTAGGGATCGGCGGCCCAGTTGCTCCGAGCGATGTAGTTAATCGTTCGAGTCACATTCGAGGGCGTGCCAATGACTCCGGTGCCGACCACCTGACCATCCCGATACAAGGTCGCATTTCCCGAGCTATCGCATGTGCCGACGTAGTGATGCCAGAGATTGCGCTCCAAGACGTCCGAAGCAGTGAGCGTGCCGCTGCCCAAGCTGCCGTCGTGAATAATCAACGTCAGGTTCGTACTGGCCGTGTGACGTCCGAAGAAAATGTTATCGACGCCCGAGCCATTGCCGAAATCGAGAAACCGTTGCCAATTCGACGTGCCCGTGGGTCGCGCCCACGCGGAGACGCTGAAGCCGGTGCTCAAGTTGGCGGTCACGCTTCCGACGACCACATGGTCATTCGTGCCGTCGAACGTCGGTGCGTATTGCCCGGCGCCCGGGTAAGGACCCGATTGAGCTAGCGTCGGGCCGTTGGTGTAGACGCCGTTGTTACCCGTTCCTGATGTATCTGCCGCCGTCGTGCCCGACGTTTCGTCGAGTTCCCATCGGCCGACGAGGCCATACACGTCTGCGACTTCATCCGCAGTCAGGGCCCGGTTGTACAGCCGCGCGTCGTGCAGTCGTCCGTCCAGGTACTGGTCCGTTCCCTCCAACGAGGCGGCCAAGATGAGGTTGCCGGACGGGCCTGAGCTGATGGTGAACGTGTTGCTGGCCGACGAGCTGAGCTGGCCGTCTATGTACACCTTGAAAGTCGTGCCGTCATACGTACCGACGACATGCTTCCACTTGTTGAGCGGCAGCGTGGCTGTCGACGAGTGGGATTGCAGGCCGCCCGCCGACCGACCCGCCACGGTCACCTGCCCGCTGCTGGTAATGGAGAGTTCGCAGTTTTGCGTGGTGGCGCCGTTCTGCAGAACTGCCGCCGAGCCGATGTAGGTATCAAGTTTGACCCAGGAGGCGATGCTGAAGCCGTCGTCGAACACGTAATTGGTGGACGCGGCCCCATTCACGTACTCGTTGACTCCGTCGAAAGAGGGAGCATATTGGCCCGCCCCCGGGTAAGGTCCGGCCTGCGCCAACGTAGGAGTGTTCGTGTACGTGCCGTTGAGCACTTTGCCGGAACTGTCCGTGGCCGTCGTGCCGCTCGTCTCTGTCAATTTCCAGCGGCCGACTAAGCCGTAGACATCGGCAATTTCGCTTTGACTCAGCGCACGATTGTAAACGCGGGCATCGTCAACGGCGCCGTTCATATCGAGGTTGGTATTCGTATTGCCGTGCGAGCCGACGCGCGTCTTTGTTCCCAATCCGCTCCAGGAGACAGACGACGTTGTGGAAAGCGTGTTGACCAGGATGCCGTCGACATAAAGCTTGAAGCTGTTGGCAGCGTCGTCGAATGTTGCCGCGTAGTGATGCCAGCCTTTGCCGACATAGCTACCCGACGCTGCCACTGTCCGGTAGCTGCCGCCGCCGTAATAGAAGATTGCAACCGCTGTGCCGTTGGCGACGTCGTGCGGGCGCAGCAGGATGTAGTCGCCGACGCTGACGCCCTCAGCGCCGGATGTGTCAGTGGCGTCGGTGCGAGCCCAGCAGGCCAGTGTGAAGCTGGATGGACTGCCGAGCAGGTTCGTAATCTCAATTTTTGTCGAACCGTTGAAGTCGAAGGCGTTCCGCCGCCGACCGGCAATCCACGCGGCCGTGCCGACGACAGTCCCGTCGCGGTTGTTCGTGGAGCTGTCGTTGGCGGTCGTGCCGCTCGCTTCGTCCAGTTTCCAATGGAGCGCAAGGTCGCTGCTGCTTCCGCCGACGGCCCACGAGAGAGCCTGCTGCGCGATGAGCAGGCCGCTCGAGTTGAGCGCCGACCAGGTAATATCGGCCCAGGGGAGGCGCACACGGCGCCCCGACGCCGTGCTGTTTCCGCTATAGGTATTGGCCAGCGTGCCGCCTGTGTCGATGACGCCCAGGGCCATTTGGCCGCCGCCCCGCTCACCGAGCTTTGTCAGTCCCGCGGCGACTGTGTTGCCGTTCAGAGCCAGCGATTGGCTAGAGCTGACGATGGTGACCGTACCGCTGCTCAGGCCTGTCGTCACGGCGTGGCCGTTGTTGACGTTGAGTAACTGAGTGGCGCTCTCCGTGTAACCGTCGCTGGTTGCGTAGCCAAACTCCGTGTCCAGGCCGGGCGTTTCCGTCACAACGCCGCAAGTGGCCGTTCGGAGTTTGTAGAGCAGTTCCCAATCTTGAATGGTCGCCGGGACATAGACAACGTCGACCGAGGCTACGGCCGCGTCAAAACTGGCCTGAGACGAGTTGTCTTCGATCAGCGTGACGGTGTGGCCCCAGCCCTGAAAGGACGTGCGGCGCGAAGTCTCGCTCGCGTTGATCGTGCTGCTGCTAATGACCAGCAGGACATTGGCGGCGTGGGCGCCGTTGGCCAAAAGCGTGACGATGAACGTCGCCTTGGCGATCAAGCTCGTGACAGATGTTCGCATGAGCCGGTCCTTTGCGCCCGCGCGCCGTTCCGCCGACTCGCTTGC
>JANOIK010000598.1:0-4238 GCA_031407585.1 Planctomycetota bacterium
GACCGCTCGCACAGGTCTTCGTAGCCGCGCTGCGGGTGAATGCGGATCAGATTCCAATCGGCGTCGGAGAGCTGCCCCGTCTTGTTCAGCACGGCCGTGGGAATGAACCGCTTGCCGATGTCGTGCAGCAGCGCCCCGACCGCAATCTGCTCGCGGATCGTGGGGTCGGAAAAACCCAGCCCCTCGGCCAGCAGCGTCGCGAAGCCCGCGACGTTCGTGACGTGCGTGAAGGTGTAGAAGTCGTGCTGCAGCATGTCGAACATCTTGCGCGGCACGACCTCGCCGCCGTTGAGCAGCGTGGTGATCTGCCGGGCGATGCCGTGAGTTAGGTCGACGAACCGGTCGCACCGGATCATGTTAAACGCGACGTCCAGCTCGAGCGCCGCCGCGGCCTGTAGCACGGCGAAGCGGTCTTCGCGGCTGAACTCGTCGTTGTTCAGGTTCTCGCGAATCGACTCGTTGAGCATCGCATTGAACTCGGCGAAGTCCGAGGCCGCGATGTAGAGAGCCCGGAGGCCGCGCTGCGTGAGCGTGGCGATGTCGCCTTCCGTGATCGGTATGCGCGAGCTGCGGTAGAGCACCGGGTCGCGGTGGTCGTCCTGCCGCGTGTAGAGGTTCACGCTGATGTTGCGGTACAGGCGGAACACCGCCAGCGGCACGCAGCGAAAGTCGTCCTGCGGGGCGGCAGGGTTCGCGTTGCGAGGAGACGAGGGGGGCGTTGCGACATCCATCGGCAGCGGCCAGAACGAAAAGAGACGGTGGGGCGCCAGCCAACTCTACGCCGAAGCCTTCGGCGCGTCGGGGGCGGCCCACCGTCTCTCAGTCTCTTCGCGCCACCTTCATTCCGGCTGCGCCGGTCGTGCGGCCTGGCCCAATTGTCGCATCGCGACTACGGACGCAGTTCTCGGAGGATTTCCCGCACCGCGTCCTCGCCCCCCAGCTCCATGCCGATGTTCGTCGCGGCGCGGGTGATTTGCTTGACGCGATCGGGGGACACGTCGCACAGAACATTCACCAGCGCCAGGTCGCTGCCGTCGCTGGCGACCACGAACACGCCGTGGATCGCTCCTCCCTCGTGGAGTATGAATACGATCGCGGCGTCGTCGTCTTCGCGCACCTGCACGATCTTCGCCCACTTCGACTGGGCAAGCTTTTTGGCGTAGAAGTCGGCCACCGCGACCGCACTGAACGCCGTTTGGTCTGGTTCGTCGCCTTCGTAGACGCGCACGCGCACTTCGCCTACCGCACCCTGCAACGCGGACATGATCGCGCGGATCCCCGCGAGTTGGTCGGCCGCCAGCTTCACCTCGGCCACCGGCGCCCCGTCCGAAGTTCTGGGCTGCAGCAAGCTCTCGACTACGCCCGCCACGGCCGCATCGCCGAGGCCGACAACGTCGCTCCACAGCCCGGCAGGGAGATCGACCTGCACATTCGGCTGGCCGCCGCCAGGATGATCGAACTCGACGCGGCCCGCTTGCGAAAGGCCCTCCACAGCCGCATCCGCGCCCTGCGCCCAGGCCACGCCGAGCGTGGCGGCATAACTGAGTACGACGGCAAGAAGCCCCGCAGCAATTCGAAACGGTTGGGCGCGCATGACAAGATCTCCCAGGAATGTGAATGAAGTACCCTCGCGGCCCGTGCGTGAATTCACCGGGTCGCCGCAGCTTCCACGTGGCTGCTTGCCAGTCATTCGCGGTCGCGACGCGAATCTTGTCGAGTTTGTCGGTTGGATCACTGGATTCGCCTCATCGAGTTTCTCTTCGCGGCGGCGATCTGCTATGCTTGCACCATCCGCCGTCGATCGCGGCGACAATCCCGCT
This sequence comes from Planctomycetota bacterium, assembly GCA_031407585.1. Taxonomy (GTDB): domain Bacteria; phylum Planctomycetota; class Planctomycetia; order Pirellulales; family Lacipirellulaceae; genus Lacipirellula. The sequence continues at coordinate 1,821 of JANOIK010000598.1, forward strand.
TTGGAAGTTCAATGCTCGATCGCTCCAGCCGACCGTCGCCCAGCCGCACTACGCTGCGGTGGCTCCGGGTGGCCGTCGCGCTGGCAGGATGTTTTCTTGGCTTGGCGCTCGCGACTCCGGCCCAAGGCTGGGGCGGCGCCGGGCACCGCTGGCTCACCACTGGCGCCATCCCCCACCTGCCGCTGCCGCTGCGCGGATTCTTTGCCGCGAACCAGTCTGCGATCGTCACCCAAGCCGGCAACGAGCCGCCCGGCGCCCACTACATCGACATCGACTACTATCCCGAGTTCCTCGCCGGCACGTTTCCGCGCAACCTCAACGTGCTGATCGCCAAGTACGGCTCGTCCGCCGTCAACAGCAACGGCAAGGGGCCGTGGACCTACGCCGATTATGTCTCGAGCCTCTCCGCGGGCATGGCGGCGGCCCACACGCCCTCCGATTGGCAAAACCTGATCCCCACGGCGGCGGCCATGGCCCACTACATCGAGGATTTACACAACCCCTTGCACCTGACGCTGAACTACGACGGGCAGCTCTCGGGCAACAACGGCATTCACTCGCGCTACGAATCCAGCATGATTCAGCGGCACTTCGCCGACCTCGCGATCGCCCCCGCAAATGCCGTGTACTTGCCGTCGGTTATCGACTTTGTGTTCGACGGCATCGACGACCGCTACCACTATGTCGACGACATCATGGTGGCCGACGACCTGGCGCCGGGCACGTCCGGCACGGCATATTACGACGTGCTGTGGGCGGAGACCGGCGACTTCACGTATGACCTGTTCCAGGACGCCTCGCTCGCCGTGGCGAGCTCCTGGTACACCGCGTGGATCAACGCCGGATCGCCGCGGACGTTTCTGGCGCACTCGGCCGACTTCGAGGCGGACGGCGACGTCGACCGATTCGATCTCACCGTGTGGCGCAACGAATTCGGCGTGAGCGCCGTCGCCGATGCGAACGGAGATGGACGCACCGATGGCGACGATTTCTTGCTGTGGCAACGCCAGTTGGGCGCGGGCGCCGCCATGCCAGCCGGCGAGAGCGTACCCGAGCCGGCGTGCAGCGCCTTGCTCACGTCGGCGATGATCGCGGCCTGGTCTTGGCGATTCTCCCTGCGGCGAACGCGCCGGCCGCGAGGCCAATCGTGAGAACCACGCTGGCAGGTTCGGGCACCGCGGCCGACGCGGCGACGATCGTCGGAGCGTTCAGGTTTCGCTGCCACACGAGCAAATCATCGCCATCGACGTCGCCATCCGCGTCGGCGTCGCCCTGGGCGTTCAAGGCGCCTGATACCGTGCCCGCGAACTGTCGCCAACGCGCGAGGTCGTCGCCGCGCACGAAGCCGTCGTGGGTGAAATCCGCCGGGTCGTAGGCGACGGTCGGGGCGTACTCGAAGGCGCCAACGTCGGGCGCCGCTCCGTTGTAGGGCAACCCCACGTCGACGCCCACGTTCACCAGCGCGCTGTTCGCCGCGAGGCGCAGGAAGTTGCTCGTCGGCAAGCTGCCGTCGGCGTTCCGCGGGCCGACGGCGATCGCGTCGTCCAGCGACAGAAAGTCGGCGGCAGCGGCGGCGAATCCGGCGTTCCAAGAATTGTGGTCGTGGATTACGCCCGCGTAAACATTGACGCCGTTGACGCCCTCGCCCCCTTGCAGGGAGATGTTGTTCCGCAGGATGTGGGAGGACAACGCTTCGTCGAACTGAAAATTGAATCCCGCGTTGTTGTAGGACGTGCAGTTGAAGATTTGCAAACCAGAGCCATTGCCATTGACGTCGATGCCGTTTTGCACGTTGCCCCAAGCAAGGGCGTTCTTCAGGATATGTGGGCCGGCGTCCTGGCCGAGCTTGTAGGCGTTTCCATCGCCGTCGTAGCTGCCGATTCCCCAGACATTGTAGCCGTTCTTATACGACCAGCAGTTTTCGACGAGGAGGCCGTAGGCGGCGTTCCAAAAATCCCAGCCATCGTCGCTATTGCCCCAGGCTCGATTGCCGCGAAAGACGTTGCCGGCGCCTATTTGGTACTTGGCGGCGAATCCGTCGGCGTTCTCGCCGCCGTCGGGGATGTCGGCGTTGAGAAAGGAATCCGTGTTGAGGATGAGATTGTTCGCGGGATGCACCGACGAGCTGCCGGAGATGTTGACTCCGGAATCGCCGCTGCCCTGGACGATGAACTGCTCGACAATGTTGTTCGAACCGGTGATCATCACGCCATTGTCCTTGGCGTTCTGGACAGTGAGACCCCTGAGGTGCCAGTAGTTGCCGCGGAGTTCGATGCCGCGACTGCCGCCGGCGGCGCTTGCGCCCTCGAGCACGGGCGTTTCGCCGGGGTACGCCCAGAGACGGAACGGCGCAGCGGCCGTGCCGGACTTGCTGGCACTGATCGCTACCGCGGCGGTGAGGTTGTACGTGCCGCCGCG
>JANOIK010001003.1:0-9483 GCA_031407585.1 Planctomycetota bacterium
GGCCCGTTTTCCATTCGGAGAAGTCCGCGACATCGGCATAGATCGACCACACGACGGGAATTGTTGGGCCGTACGCCACGGCGCCCAGCATCGTGAGGCCGAACATCAGCCAAATCTGCTGCGGCGCCACGAAGTACCACAGCCCCGACACGATCGTCATCAGCGTGAAGCCGACGACCGCGACCGACTTCTTGCCGAACCGCGCCGTGAGCATCGGCGACAGCAGGATCATGACGACCATCACGGTTTTCTCGGCCACGCCGATGATGCTCTGCGTTACGTCGGCGGTGTTCGTGCCGGCGAGATTCGCGGGGTCGCCGTGAGCGACCCAGCCGATGAACTCGAGCAGGCCCCCCGCGGCCGAGGCGCCGGCGGCCACGGGCGGGCCGGTGAGGCCGACGCTCGCCAGCCAGTCGAACATCGCGCGCGGGTCGGCATAGTGGTGGTAGTAGTCGTAGAACGCGCGGCCGCGGAACGAGAGGATCGCGAAGTGGACGAGCGTCATGGCGACCATGACTTTCCACGGATTATTCTTGAGCAGGTCGGCGAACGATTGCTTGACGCTGGAGCGCTGCCGATCGTCGGGGATGATCCGTTCGCGGGTGGTGGCGAAGGTGATGAGGAAGCAAACGACGCACACGATGGCCCACAGCCCCATCGTCATTTCCCACCCGTAAGCACGGGCTGCCGCTTCGACATTGACGGTCGCGGTTGCCGCGTCCGCGGTGTGCTGGGCATAACTAGCGGCGAATTTTGCCACCAGAGGCAGCGTGAAGCCGGTGACCACAAGCTGGGCGAGGTTCACCGCGACGAAGCGAAAGGCGTTGAGGCTAGTCCGCTCGACCGCATCGCCGGTCATCACGCCGCCGAGCGCCGCGTAGGGCATGTTGTTGGCCGAGTAGAGCGTCATCAACAGCATGTTGGTGACGAGCGCGTAACCGACGATCGCCGCGGAGCTCCAACCCTGAGGAGTCGAGTACGCCAGGTACATCACGACGCCCCAGGGCAGAGCGGTCCAGAGAATCCAGGGGCGGTAGCGGCCCCAGCGGGTTCGCGTCCGGTCGGCAAGAATGCCCATGACGGGATCAAAGAACGCGTCCCAGACGCGCGGGACGAGCAGCAACAGGCCAGCCGTGGCGGCGCTGATGCCCATGACGTCGGTGTAGAAGTTCGACTGGTAGAGAACCATCGTCATGAAGACGAAGTTCGCCGCCGCGTCGCCGAGACCGTAGCCGACTTTTTCGACGACCGAGAGCCGCTGGTGCTGTTCTTGCATCGCGATGCCCCGCGTCGAACGGTACGAGAATTCGGCTGCGAAAAGATCAATTGGCGAAGAGGGGGCGCATTCGGCGCCCTAGAGCACATCGAGTATACCGGGCGGCGTTTTTCGGCCCAGTTACAAACGCGAATAAAAATGTTGCAATTGCGACGGTCCGATTGCCGGCCAACGCCGGCCGGACAATGATGCCGAGGCGGCGGCGTTACGCATCTCCTCGACCACTCGCACTGGTCAAAGCCTTCGTCATGAAACTGGGCCTCGGCCTCTACCGGCACATGCTCACGCGCGAGAACTTTCAGTTCGCGCGGCAGGCCGGCGCTACGCACATTATCGCCCACCTGGTCGATTACTTTCGCGGCGACGGGCGCCACGGGACACAGGACGGCGCCGACAATCAGCCGACGGGCGCCGAGCGTGGCTGGGGGCCGGCGGGCGACCCCGACCGGTTGTGGGCGCTCGAGGAGCTGCGCTCGCTCCGCGCGGAAGTGAACGCCGCGGGGCTCGAGCTGCACGCGATTGAGAACTTCGACCCCGCGCATTGGCACGACGTGTTGCTCGACGGGCCCAAGAAGCGGCAGCACTTCGAGAATCTCAAGACGATTGTGCGCCGCGTGGGCGAAGCCGGCATTCCGGTCATGGGCTACAACTTTTCGATTGCCGGCGTCGCGGGCCGCGTGACGGGGCCGTTCGCACGCGGCGGGGCCGCGTCAGTGGGCATGGACGGGCCGTTCGACGCCCCGATGCCGAACGGAATGGCTTGGAATATGGTGGTCGACGAGCACGCCCCGGCGGGCGTTGTGCCGCCGGTTTCGCACGAGGAGCTCTGGCTCCGGCACGGCGAGTTTCTCGATGAGCTCGTCCCCGTCGCCGAGGCCGCGGGCGTGACGCTCGCTGCGCATCCCGACGACCCGCCGACGCCGACGGTTCGCGGGCAGGCTCGGCTGGTTTACCAACCCGACATGTTTCAGCGCGTGCTCGACCGCAAGCCGAGCCCGGCGAACGCCCTGGAGTTCTGCCTGGGCACGATCGCCGAGATGACCGAGGGCGATCTGTACGCCGCGGTCGACCAGTTCAGCAAGCAAGGCAAGCTGGCGTACGTGCACTTTCGCAACGTCACGGGCAAGGTTCCTCATTACCGCGAGACGTTCGTCGACGACGGAGACATCGACATGCTGCGCGTGCTTCACATACTGCGCACCAATGGGTATGACGGCGTGCTCATTCCCGATCACACGCCGCAGATGACGTGCGCGGCGCCGTGGCACGCGGGGATGGCCTATGCGCTCGGCTATTTGCGGGCAGCATTGCAGTCGCTTGGTGACCAATCATGAAACTCATAAATCAGCGGCCCCTCCTCGTCGTCCTGACTTCTGCTTGCCTGCTCGCTTCCGCGGCGCCCGTTTACGCCGAAACGGGCGCTGGGGCGTGGCTGCGGTACGCGCCGCTCGCGGGCGAGTACGCCGAGCAGGTGCGCGCCGAGTTGCCGCGCGTCATTGTCGCGGCGACGGACTCACCCATCGCGCGGACGGCGGTCGACGAAATCGTGCGCGGCGTGCGCGGCATGACGGGCGTGGAGTTGCGCGTGGCTGAGAAACTCCCCGAGGAGTCGGCGATCGTCGTGGGCACGGTGCTCGACACGGGCTTTGTGCAAGGCCAACGCACGGCGGACGCGCTCACCCCGCCCGCAACGGCTCGCGACGGTTACCACGTGTTTTTCGGCGAGCGCGACGGCCAAAAGCGGCTGTGGGTGGTGGGCACGAACGACCGCTCGGCGTTGTACGGGGCATTCGTGTTGCTGCGAGCCATTGCGACCGGGCGGCCGCTCGCCGAGTTCGACGAGCGCAGCTTTGCCGCGGCGCCGTTGCGCGTCGTCAACCACTGGGACAATCTCGACGGCACGATCGAGCGCGGCTACGCGGGGCGGTCGATCTTCTGGGAGGGCGGCCACGTCCGCGAGGACCTGGATCGCGTGAGCGATTACGGCCGGCTGCTGGCGTCGCTGGGGATTAACGGCTGCTCCATCAACAACGTGAACGCCGACGTGCGCGTCATCACGCCCGAGTATTTGCCGGAGGTCGCGCGGATCGCCGATGCCTTGCGGCCGTGGGGCGTGAGGGTTTACCTCTCGCTGAACTTTGCGGCTCCGCGCGACGTGGGCGGCATCGACACGTTCGATCCACTCGATCCCAAGGCGGTCGAGTTCTGGAAGCAGGCCGTCGACCGAGTCTACGCGGCCGTGCCGGACCTCGGCGGGTTCGTACTCAAAGCGGATTCCGAAGGGCGGCTCGGCCCCGCCGAGTATGGTCGCACGCCGGCCGACGCGGCGAACGTGATCGCTCGCGCGGCGAAGCCGCACGGCGGCGTGCTGTTCTACCGCGGGTTCGTTTACAACCACCTCATGGACTGGCGCGACCTGAAAAACGATCGCGCGAAGGCGGCGTACGACAACTTCCACAAACTCGACGGGCTGTTCGAAGACAATGTCATCGTGCAGATCAAGCACGGGCCGATTGATTTCCAGGTTCGCGAGCCGGCCTCGCCGCTGTTCAGCGGGCTGGAGAAGACGAACCTGGCGATCGAGCTGCAGATTACGCAGGAGTACCTCGGCCAGCAGAAGCACCTGTGCTACGCGGCGCCGATGTGGAAGGAGGTGCTTGACTTCGACATGCACGCGCTCCCCGGAGATGCGGCGGGCGGTACGCCGGTGAAGCAACTCGTCTCGGGCCGCGCGTTCCGCCGCCCGTTGGGCGGGTTTGTCGGCGTGTCGAACGTGGGACGCGACGACAATTGGCTCGGCCACCATCTGGCGACGGCGAACCTCTATGCGTTCGGCCGGCTAGCGTGGGATCCGGATCTCACCACGCGGCAGATTGCCGAGGAGTGGACGCGACAATCATTCGGCGATGACGAGGAAATTGTCTCGACCATCGTCGACATGCTCGAGCGATCGTGGCCCGTTTACGAGAGCTACACGGGCAATCTCGGCATCGGCACGCTCACCGACATCATTCACATTCACTTCGGCCCCGGTCCCGAGTCGAGCGAGTACAACGGCTGGGGGCAGTGGCATCGTGCCAATGAGACGGGCGTCGGCATGGATCGCTCCGTGGCGACGGGCACGGGATTCACGGCCCAGTATCGGTCGCCGGTCGCCGCGATGTTCGAGTCGCTCGCCACGTGCCCCGACGAGCTGCTGCTGTTCATGCACCATGTGCCGTACACGCACCGGTTGAAAAGCGGCAAGACGGTGATCCAGCACTTTTACGATGAGCACTACGCCGGCGCTGACGCGGCCGCGAGGCTGGTCGACCAGTGGCGGTCGCTCGAGGCCAAGATCGACGAGGAGCGGTTTCGCGAGACGCTCGAGCGGCTGGAGTTCCAAGCGGGCCACGCCCAGGTGTGGCGGGACGCGATCTGCCGGTGGTTCATGAAGCGCAGCGGAATTGCCGACGAGCAAGGCCGCGTCGGGAACTATCCGTATCGCTACGAAGCGGAGTCGTTGACGCTCGATGGTTACGAACGCACCGAGATCACGCGGTGGGAAGCGGCGTCGAATAGCGCGGCGGCACAGTTGCCGGCCGGCGTCGCGGCGGGGTCGATCACCGTGCCGTTCACGGGCGAGGCCGGCGAGTATGAGGTCCGCGTCCAATATTTCGACGAAGAGGACGGCGTCTCGAAGTTTCGCGTGAAGCTCGGCGATTCGCTCCTGGCCGAGTGGCAAGCCAACGGGCACGTGCCGACGCCGACGACCAAGCCAGACTCGCACTCCTCGTCGCGGCGTACTATCCGTGGGGTGAAGCTCCGCCCGGGCGATGTGCTGCGCATCGAAGGCGAGGCCGACGACGACGAGTATGCGGCGGTCGACTACATCGAGCTCGTGCCGAGCGCGCCCCCGAGTGCACCTCCGAGCGCACCGTAGCGGATGGCCGCAGTCGCGCCGCAATTGCGACATTTCTTTACTGCGACAAGAAATCGACCATTTTGCCGCCGGTGGCTAAGCTGAATGGGATGTTTCCCTTCGGGCGGCGACTCCTGGCGGCCGGTCTTATTCTCGTGCTCTGCGCGCCGGCGGCGCGCGCCCAGACGACGATCAACGGCAACGCCCTGGCGATGCGGTCTAGCGGCTCGTCGAACCTCAGCAGTTGGGTGCTCAACGACAACGGCTATGTCGGCACGTATGTCACGCTCCCGACCGCCGGCAACGTCACGATCACGGTGAACGCCTCGGGCACGAGCTTCGGCGGCGTGGCGCCGCGGATGAACATCTCGGTGGCGGATTCGCTGATCGGCTTCGACGTGGCGGCGGGATCCGCCGCGTACCCTAACACGTTCGCGTTGCCGGCGGGGACGCATTTTATTCGCGCGGAACTCGCGAACGATCCGCTCAAGACGTCGCGGGCGTTGACGGTCTCGAGTCTGCAATTGGACGGAGCGAGCGTCGCGAATTCCAACTCGAACGCCAACGCCCTTGCGGCCGCGGACAGCTACATCCAGAACTATCGCCGCGGCCTCGCGAAGGTCGCGCTCACCGGCGTGGCGCCAGGCACGCCGGTGACCGTGAGCCTGCGAAGACATGACTTTCGTTTTGGCACGGCGGTTGGCGGCACGACGCTCAATGGAGTGAACAGCTTTCTTAACAACGCGAATTTCTCCAACTTTCTGCGCAATAACTTCAACACGATCACGCAAGGCAACGCGGGGAAGTGGACCTACAACGAGGCGAACCGGGATGTCGTGACGATGGCGGCCGTCGACCGTTTCTTCAGCTACGCGGAGCAGCACGGACTCGACGTGCGGGTGCATAACATGCTCTGGGGCAATAGCCAGCAGCCCAATTGGGCGACGGCGCTGATGACGACCGCTCTGGGAACCGACCCTGTCGCCGCCGCCGCGGCCAAAGCAGAATTGCGCGCGGAGATCAGCGAACGGATCGACCACTATGTCGGCGACTCGGACGGAAATCCGAATGACGGCGATCGCGCGCGTCGCTACGTTGAAATGGACCTGCTCAACGAGCACGACCACCAGGCGCATTATTGGAACGCCTACGGCGCCGCGGGAATTGCCGACATCTTCACGGAAGCCGGCGTCGCCGTGAGCGCCGCCGGTTCGCAGGCGCGGCTCTACCTCAACGAGTACAACGTGTTTCAATGGGGCGACTCTTATGGCAACTGGTACCGCGAGGACGTTGATGCGATCAAAGCAGCGGGGGGCGCCATCGGCGGCATCGGCATCCAGTACTATCCTTCGGCCACGTCCAATTCGGCGGCCATCCACAGCCCGGTGCGCATGCAGCAGGTGCTGCAAGGCCTGTCCGTGGCGGGCTTGCCGCTCTCGCTGACCGAATTTGGAGTGTCGGCCGCGAACGGAACGACGTTCGAGCAGGCCGGGACCTATATGACCGACACGATGAGGATGGTCTTCGGCACGCCGCAAGCCACGACGTTCATGATGTGGGGCTTCGCCACCAACGACGTCTGGGACCAGGCGCCGATGGCGGCGCTCATGGACGCGACGACTGGCCAACCGACGGCCGTGGGCCTTCAGTATCAGGCGCTCATGAATCAGTGGAAAACCAATGTGACCGTGCCGGTCGCGGCGGACGGCACCGTCGACTTTACAGGATTCTACGGCGACTACGATGTGACGATCGGCAATGACATCTACTCGCTGTCATTGGAGAAGGGCGAACAGAACTATCAACTGGTCGTCGACTTAGCCGCCGACTTCGACAACGACCGCACCGTAACTGCTAACGACCTGACAGTTTGGCGTGAGCAGCAGGCCGTCGGCGGAAACGGCGCCGACGCGGATGGCGATTTGGACACCGACGGCGACGACCTGCTGATCTGGCAACGGCAGTTGGGAATGAGCGAAAGCGTGCCGCTGCCGATGGCGCCGATCCGCGCCGTGCCGGAGCCCGGGGCCGCCACGATTTTGCTCGCAGGAATGCTGAGCCTTCTGAATCTCGCGCGGACGCGCCGCAGCCGCCGGCGCTGAAACAGCTGCATTTCTCGACTGCAGCGCTACTTGGATGTGAGCACGACGTCGATCGTGTTCCTTCCGGTGGTGACGTCGTACTCAAGGCCGGACGTCGAAGGGTCGGCGTACTTCTGGGGCGTGACCAGTTTGGGCGCTTCGTAGCTGCGCTCGCCGGGTTGCACGTCCGGTTGATCGAGGACTGTCGCCGAAGCGCGATATCGTCCTGGCTTGAGGCCAACCTCCCGGCCGGTCTTGAGAGAATAAGAGCCGTCGATTTGAATCGCACCGTCCGAGGGATTCGTGGCGCCCTTCACGGGGACAAAGGTGATCATACCTGGGCCAACGGCCTTGCCGTCGAGCGTTACTGTCCCCGATACCGTGGCTCCCAGGTCGCTGCCACAGCCTGAAAGGGTGCAGACCAATACGGTTAAAATGGACGCGGACGCAACCCATCTCGCAACCATCGCTGTCAACCAGCCAAGCGTCGAGCGCGCCATAACTTTGTAATTTCGCAAAGGTGGAGAAACTTGGAATCGAAATCAGAAAGTGGACAGATCGCTGCCGAGCGCGTAGGGGGCCTAGAGGGCCAAGCTAACGATTTCATCCGCCGATCGGGTAGACAGCGCTCGATACGTCGCATGCTCGATGCTATCGGAAAGAAACCGTACCGAGCCATCGACCAGCGAGAAGTTGACGCCAGAGGGGTGAAGACTGCGAAAACCCCGAATATTTGACCAGCACGACTGCTGGCCCGTGGCGACCGCGCCGGTGTTGCTGACGCACTGTCCCTTCGATTTCCAATCCCAGTTGAGTTGCACGCCAGTGACGGCCCAGTCGCCGTCGCTCGACCATGCGGCGCTGTTGCCGTCCTCGGGCGACGCCTCGCCAATAAAAAGCGTGTTGCTCAAGCCATCGGAGATTTCTCGCACCTTCACGCCCTTGCGGTAGTAAGTTCGGCGCCAGAAAAGCCCTAAGCAGTCGGTGCCGTTGTAGCAATTGACCGCGGGGCTGTAGGTCCAAAACCCCGGCGGCGCGTCGGGTTGGACGAACTCAAACTGTCCATCGCCCGCGTTTCCCTTGTAACAGGTCGTAGCAACGCGCACGGGCGCGTCGACGATCTGACTCGCAGCTCCGTACGGGTACTGATCGTCGCGCGCGTTGCCAAACTCATTGGCCGGGCACGACAAGACGGTTGGCTGGGTTGCCAAGGCCAGGCGGAAGTTCGGCTCGTTCAAGTTCATCCCCGTTTTCGCCCGCCACGACGCCGTGGCTGTCAGCCCGGGCTTGAATTGGTTGTAGAGGGTTTGCAGTTCTAGCTGCGGCAAGATCTCCACGATCCACCCTCCGCCGTGAAGTCTGTCGAGCACAGACTCCGTGTCGGGCGGGCTGACGGGAGCCGTTCTCGGCGGCCGCGACGAGATATCCCAACCCGTGATGGGATATTGGTTGCCGTAAAGGTCTTCGTCGACGGGAAATCGTTTTCGGGTATCTTCAAAGGTGAGCGTCGCGAGGGCCAATTGCTTGAGGTTGTTCGTGCAACTCGCCCTGCGCGCCGCTTCGCGCGCGGCTTGCACGGCCGGCAGGAGCAGGGCGACCAGGACGCCGATAATGGCGATCACTACCAAGAGCTCAACTAAGGTAAAGCCCGCGCCCCGACGTTGCTTGCGTAAGCACATGTGAGAAAACCCCTGTGAGTGCAAGAACGCACGATGCGAAGCCGGCGGGTCGCTGATGTCCGCGCCGCTTTCCAACTGCGCTTTCGTTGACGATCCGCGAGACAAGTTTTCGTTCCGACGAGCAACGGCGAATTTAATTATTACCGCAGTTCAACCACTTTAACAGAGTGGCGCTCTTCGAGTCGCCACGCTCTGGAATCTCACGTTGCGGGCGCCAAGCAGTGGGGGCGTGCGGCGGCGATGTCGGGCCGCCTCGAAAAGTATTTCCTCGGGCCGTTAGGGCCCATTCAATGGCGGAATCCCGCCTCAAATTAGTCGAATTTGCACTGGCAATTTATCTAAAATACGCAAAAAAATGTCGTAAACGCGCAAGGCCCCTGCCGAATTGTGGAAGCGCTTTCACTCGATGGTTAAAAGGGAGAGAGAGCGAGTTCGACGGCCGCTCGCTGGTTGGGGGCAACACAGCGAGCAGTTTTCTTCGTCGATCGCGTCAGTAAGCTGAAAGCAGCGTGGAGAGGTCCGCCCACGGGGGCGGACCTTTTTTTG
>JANOIK010001039.1:0-3786 GCA_031407585.1 Planctomycetota bacterium
GCCGACCAACCCGCGCGATCTGAGACGGTTGCACAACCCCAGCCGTCCGAGTTCCTCCCCCTCACCGGCGACCTCGCGGTTCACGACCCAGTGGTCATCAAGGAGGGCGACGTCTTCTACCTGTTCTGCACCGGCGGCGGCGGGCGGCGCGGCGGCGGCATCATCCCCGTGCGGACTTCACGCGACATGCGAACCTGGCAGAACGCCGGCTTCGCTCTCGAGCGCCTCCCCGACTGGGCCGGCGACGAAGTGCCCCGCGCTCGCAACGCCTGGGCGCCCGATATCTCGTACTTCAACGGCCGCTACCAGCTTTACTACTCGCTGTCGTCGTTCGGCGTGAACACCTCGGCCATCGGTCTGGCGACGAACAAAACGCTCGATCGCTCGAGCCCCGACTACAAGTGGGAAGACCAGGGAATGGTCGTTCGCTCGCGGCGGGGCGACGATTTCAACGCGATCGACCCCAACTTCGTCGTCGAGGACGAGAACAACGTCTGGCTCACCTGGGGCAGCTTCTGGGGCGGAATCATGATGCGCCGGCTTGACCCGAACACGGGCAAACCCCCGGCGGGCGACGAGACGATCTACACGCTCGCCGCGAGACCCCGCACGGGCGAGCACGTGACGCCGCCGGTCGAGGGCGCCATCGAGGCGCCGTTCATCGTCCGCCACGGCGACCACTGGATCATGTTCGTGTCGTGGGACTTCTGCTGTCGAGGCGCCCGCAGCAACTACAAGGTCGTCGTAGGCCGCGCCGAAAAGATCACCGGCCCCTTCCTCGACAAGACCGGGAAGTCGCTCGCCGAGGGCGGCGGCACGCTGCTTCTCGAGGCCGCGACCGACAACTGGCGCGGCGCCGGTCACCCGGCCGTGTTCCATGAGGGTGACGCCGACTACCTGTTCGTCCACGCCTACAGCGCGACCAACGGCCGATCGCAACTGCAAATCTCGCCCATCGAGTGGCAAGACGGCTGGCCCGTCGTCGCGAAGTTTCCGTAACAGCGCGCGGTAACTACGGGCGCGTGGCAGCGCTACTGCGCGAGACCGCGTTACTCGTCGCCAGCCAAAGCCGCCGCGAGGATTTCGTCCAGCTCGCACTCGAGCGTGGACTCGGACGAGGCGCCCGCGGCCTGCTTCAGACCACGCCGCTCCGTGCGCTCCCCACTGTCGGTCGCGGCCGGAGGACGATAGCCCCGCCGATCCGACCATGCGGCGAACGCCTCGTCGATCGGTCGCTCGCGCGGGACGAGCACGGTCCCCAGCGCCGCGGCCTTGCCAGACCCCGGTACGTCGAGAATCCACTCATCCGTCTGGAGCACGCCGGTCGCCGCGGCCACGAGTGCGCTCGTCGAGTTGCCCCCCGAGCCGCCGCTCGCGTCCTCGTCCTCATCGGCCGCAATCGCCGCCGCGAGTTGCAGTGGCTCGCCGTAGTGGTCGCGCCATTCCGCCAGGTCGTCGGCGTCGACGTCCTTGTCCCCGTCCGCGTCCCCGTCCAAGCGGGTCGCATTGGGAGCCGTGATCCCCAGCCCGCGCTGCCACAGCAGGATGTCGTCGCCGTCGACGTCGTTGTCGTCGTTGAAGTCGCCGTGGTTGTTCACCGGCGGCAACCCATCCGTGCCCGGGGAGCCGCCCAGATAGAAGCTCGCCCGCCAGTTCGAGGGCGTGCTCGGGCTGCCCAGCGGATCGATGATCTCGAGCGAATATCCATCGCCGTCGGGCGTCGTGGGCCACGGCGCCTGGTCCAAATACGGGATGCGCTGCAACTCCTCGTTCGCGGGACCAACCAGAACGATCGTCTCGCCGCCATTGCTCAGGTTTGCCGTACCGTAGCCGTCCGGCGCCAGGTTGATCCCCATGCCGTAGACCAGCTGGAACGCGGCGGGATTTTTCGCCACAACGATTCTTTGGCCCGCCTGCAGCGTGAGCCCGTTGGCGAACACGTAGGGATTCGTCGCAAAGGTGGTGAGTCGCACGCCGTCGAGACTGATCTGAGACGACCCAGTATTAAGCAGTTCGATGAACTCGTTCTCCTCGCTCGCCGCCGGATGATAGTTCAGCTCCGTGATCCGCACCGGGAACGTATTCGGCGTGACGAACGTCTTGTCGACCACCGCGCTCCAGTCATTAAGCGTGTTCAGGTTGTCGCCGTAGAATATTCGCGCCTTCACCTGCTTGGTGCTGACCAGATCGATCGGGCCCATATACTGCGTGGCCGTCCCGCTCACGCCGCCGTTGGCTGCACGCGGATCGGTCCCGTCGAGCGTGTAGTAGATGACGGCGGGCGCGGGCGAACCCCCGGGTTTGGTGATGGTGAGATCGAAGCCGGGCGTAATGGCGCCGCCGTACTGGTTGAAAAGCGGAGCTGCCAAAGTCGTCAGCCAATTGTTGCCAACGGCGTTGAACTGTCCGATCACGGTCGCCGTCCGACCCTGAAATGCCGGCGGGGCCCCTTCCGAGAAGAAGAAGTTGTTCAGCACGCCGTTGCGGGTCGTGATGAAGCTCGCGCGCGTATACGGCGTGCTCGGCACGCGATTGTCCCCCCACCGCGCGGACTCGGCGATGATCGCCTGGTCGATTTCCATGGCCCGCGCCAGGTAGGCATCGTGCGCCTTCTGCGGCGTCAGCGGACCGTCGTTGGCCATCAGGGCCTGCACGCGATCGGAGAACCGCAGCCGATACTCCTCGCTATTCGCCATAAGATTGCGATGAACCTGAAGCGGCGAAGCAAAATCTTCCCCGGCACTGTAGGTCGTCGCGTTGGTCGATTCATTGAAGGTGGCGCCGTCAGTGTGGCCAGCGACCGGGAAGGCGTGCTCCTGGTCCCATTCGTGGAACCGCCATTTGCCGCCCACCGCTTTGTCCCGCGTGGCGTACCAGTTATTGTGGGGCCAGTCGTTCGCATTGCCCGCGTAGAAGTGAACGATCATGTAGTCGACGAACTGATCGACGTCCAGAATCGTCTGCGCCGTCGCGTAGTTCGTCGTGCCAATCATCTGCTGCCAGCTCGCCTCGGCCGCGACCCCGCCCTCGACATACGTGTATTCTTTGGGGTCGTCGGTGGCGGCCTTCACGACATAATAGTCGTCTTTGTTGCTGCCGTAATACTCTGCGGCGAACGAGTCGTCGGGCCGCTCGTGCATGTCGTACATGCCCCAGTACAGCCCGTTGAGATACAGGTGGACGTACTTGCCGTGAGGAGCGTCGCCCCCGCCGCTCGCCATGTTCTGCAAGTCCGCGGCCACTTGATCCGTGACGAATCGCGCGTTGATGTTTTGGCCGGCGTTTTGATGCGTCCATCCATAGTTGGAGATCGCGTCAAGAATCACCGTGTCGAATTCGCTCGTCGCGTTGTCCCCATCCGGCGTGCCGGCGAACAGCGGGTAGTTCAGCTCCGTGTCGCCGTACGGATACTTGAATTTCACCTGGAACGACAGCTTGTCGGTTCGCCACCGCAACGTGCTGCTGTGCCCCTGGATTTCGATGGCGGTGTCTGCGTGCACCTGGTCGGCGGCGTTCAGAGCATTGAAGTACTCGAACGACGCGGCGCGTTCCTTGCCTTTGCCGGTGAGGTACATGCCCTGCGGCGCCACGTTGCCCGTGGTGCCCGGCGTCTGTGCGGTGCCGAAGAGATCGAACGAATTCATGACCAGCGACACGGTGGGAATCGCCTTCAGGGCGTTGATCATCGTCGCGCCTGAATACAAAGGGTTGTTCACCACGTCGGGATCCATCGCCCAGTCCGGCCCGGCGTAACCCCATGTCCCCCCGCCTGCCAGCGCGTCGGAC
>JANOIK010001051.1:0-4116 GCA_031407585.1 Planctomycetota bacterium
TGCTCGGCCACCTGGAGACAGGAGGGTATCTGCACGACATCGGCAAGATCGGCGTCCGCGACCACGTGCTGCTGAAGCCCGGCGCGCTTACACCCGAAGAGCGTGCGATGATCAACGACCACCCGCGCATCGGCCTGTCGATCCTTGAGCCGGTAGACCTGCCGCAACAGGTGATCGACTTCGTGGCCGGCCACCACGAACGGCTGGACGGAAGCGGCTACCCCAAGGGGCTGCGCGATCGGGAGGTCCCCATGGTCGCGCGCATCGCCTCCGTTTCCGACATGTACGACGCTTTGACGACGGACCGGCCGTACCGTTTGGCGATGACTGTCGGTGAGGCGATGGACATCCTCAACTCGGAGTCGGGAAAGTTCCTCGACCCGCTGGTGGTGCAGGCTCTTCGCGACATCATTGAGGAATGGGAGCATCGGCGCTCCGTCGAACCCGAACTGAAGGGCTTCAGGCTAGTGAATGCGGCGGCGTCCAGTCTGACCGCGGTCTAGAACCAGTGCGGATCCACCCGGCGAATCTCATCTTGGCGGCAATCGTTGTTGCGCTCGCCATGTTGCTCGCCAGCGCGGCCTCTGGCTACGCGCTGAACCGGGACAACGTCGGTGAGCTGGGTGCGGACCTGGGGTCGTTCATCAAGGCAGACTACTCCGCCGACCCGGACGGCATCCGCATCGCACCCCTGAGCGAAGGCGTCGGAGAGGACGCCCGAAACGACGAAGAGAACCTGACGCAAGAGGACGGTCCCGGTGACCAGATCGTCTCGATCGTCCCCATCTCCCGCATCGACCCTGACCCTCCGGCAGCCGTCGCCAATCCCGCAACGCCTTCGCCGCGTCCGCTAGTGTCGCCGCCCGTAGCGCCGACCGCCACCGCGACGCCGGCACCGACTGACGCTCCCACCCTTGCACCCACGGTAGCGCCAACAGCCCCGCCAACAAACGCACCAACGCCGCTGCGCACGCTGGCTCCGACACCAACGATCGCTTCCACGCCGACCCCGACGCTCGCTCCGGTGACGGACTCGCCGACGCCGGTACCGACCGTCACACGTACGGCGACACCGACGCCCACGCGCTCGCCCGTGGCGACAGTGAGGGCAAGCCATCGACGATTCCGGCCTGACGCGCTACCGCATTTCCAAGGAAACGGGAATCAGCGAAACCGCCCTGTCTCTGTTCTACGGCGGGCAGCGCGGTCTTTCGATGAAATCGTTGAACGCCCTGGGCGAGTTCCTGCAACTGACTATCACAACGGGCCGCAAGCCCGACAAGAAAGGCAAGTGACCAATGGCCAGCATTGCACACGACAAGAATGGCACGCGGCGGATTCTTTTCTTCGCCCCCGATGGCAAGCGGCCGACGATCCGGCTGGGAAAGGTTTCGCAGCGGACGGCCGAAGGCATCAAGTACCGCGTCGAGCAATTGCTTGAATCGCTTCACTTCAATCGGTCGATGGAAGCCGACTTGATGCAATGGGTGACGGAGCTAGACCCCCCATTGGCCAAGAAATTCGCCCGTGTTGGTTTGATCGCTAACCCCGAACCAACGCCGGCGGCGACGCTCGCGATTTTCCTGAAAGACTTCACCACGCGGCGCATCGACGTGAAGCCGGCGACGAAGGAAGTTTGGTCGCAAGTTGTGCGAAATCTCACGAATCATTTTGGCGCCGATCGGGACGTGGCGAGCATTACCGAAGCCGACGCCGAAGACTTCAAAATGTTTTTGATTGCCGCAAAGCTGGCCCCGACCACGATTTCCAAACGGCTACAATTCGCCCGCATGTTCTTTCGCGCCGCGAAAAAACGAAAACTGATTGCGGACAACCCGTTTGCCGAAGTGTCGGCCAACGCGGTACTGCGGCAGGACCGGCAACGATTCATCACGTCGGAGGAAACCGACCGGCTGTTGGCGGTCTGCAATCCGACGTGGCGCGTTATCGTCGCCTTGGCCCGCTACGGCGGTCTGCGGTGCCCCAGCGAAGTGCTTTCGCTCCGCTGGCAAGACGTGGATTGGGAAGCCGGCCGGATCGTGGTTCAATCGCCCAAGACGGAACACCACATTGGCAAGGCGAGCCGCACGATTCCGCTATTCCCCGAGTTACGGCCGATCCTAGACGAAGCCTTCGACTTGGCGCCCGAAGGCGCGGAATACGTGGTGGACGGAAATCATCGCCAAGCGGCCAATACGGCGAGCGGCTGGCGGAACTGCAACTTGCGGACGCAATTCGAGCGAATCGTAAAGCGGGCCGGCCTAACGCCCTGGCCCCGGCTGTTCCATGCCATGCGGGCGAGCCGCGAAACGGAATTGGCGAAGGAACACCCGATCCACGTTGTTACGTCGTGGCTGGGGAACTCGCCACGCATCGCCCTAAAGCACTACTTGCAAGTAACGGACACCGACTTTGAGCGGGCCGCGGAAGTGGTGGGCGACGGCGGCGCAGAAGCCGGCGCACCAAGCGCACAGAATGCGGCGCAGCGGGCGCACGCGGGGAGTCGCGGCGAGTCGCTCAAAAAGCAAAAAGCCCCTACACCTGTAGGGGCTTCTGCTACTCGCCGCGAGCCGCGGCGAGACACTGCACAAACATCCAGCGGAGAGGACAGGATTCGAACCTGCGGATCAGGTTTCCCCGATCACCGATTTAGCAAACCGGCGCATTCGACCACTCTGCCACCTCTCCGGGGCGACCTGTGCGAGGACGGGTCGCGAATCGTCAATTCTAGGGGAAATGGGCGGATTCGCAAGGTCGGGGGCGACTAGCCCTGGATGGGATCGGGGAGGGGATTCACCACAGAGGGCACAGAGGACACGGAGACGGACAGAGAAATGCCGTGACGAGTTCAGATTGGCGTCAATTCAATTCTCTCTGTGATCTCTGTGCCCTCTGTGGTGAATCCGAATCTTAGGCGCCATGACGAAAGGCTAGGACGCCGGGATCGCCGCGAGGTCGTCGAGCCAGCATTCCAGGAGCGTGGCCTGGTTGGCGTTACGGTCGAGCTGCTCTTCGGCTTCCAGGCAGCGGTCGAGCGCGGCCAGGGGGGCTTCGGGTGAGGCGTCCCGCTCGCAGGCGTCGCGGATCGCAGTGCGCAGCACGTCGCCGGCCAGCAGCAGCACCTGGCGGAAGCGCTCGCGGCGCGCGGCCGGCTCTTTCACGCCGGTGGAGATGAATTCGTCGAACGGCTTGGTCAGCGGCGTGGGGTCGAAGTCGCCGGGGCGCCCCTCGGCGACCGGGCGCCACGCGGCGGCGAAGAGGTCGCGCATCCGCCACGCGTTGGGGTCGGCCAGATCGCGAGCGCGCGCGAGGCTGCCGCCGCTGCGCTGTGCGAGCTCGGCGGCGGCCGCGGCGTCGGGAGCGAGTAGTTGCGCGAGGATCAGCTCCGCGAGCGCGCCCGTCGGCAGTCCGTGGAAGCGGATAATCTGTGAGCGCGAGAGGATGGTCGGCAACTGACGGCTGCGGCTCGTGCCCAGCAAGATCAGCAGCGAGCCCGGCGGCGGTTCCTCCAGCAGCTTGAGAAGCGAGTTCGCGCTTTCCGGCGTGAACCAATCCGCGTCGTCGATGAGGCCCACGCGGCGCTGGCCCATCAGCGGTCGGAGCGACATTTCGTGGCAGAAGCCTTCCTGATTGCGATGGTCTTTGTCGCCGATGAATTGCTCGACCAGAAGATTTTTCTTGTCGGGCTTCGTCTTCACGAAGTGAATGTCGGGATGCGTGCCGGCGTCGCACAGGATGCACGATTGGCAGCGACCGCAGGCCGCGAGCTCGGCGGGGTCGGCCGTCTCGCAGAGCACGCTCTTGGCCAGCTGCAGGGCGAACGTGCATTTGCCGACGCCCTCCGGACCCACGAACAGATACGTCGATGCGAGGCGGCCGGCCGCGAGGCTGCGGCGGAATTGCTCGACCACTTCGTCGTGTCCGTGGATGCCTTGCCACATGGGAGTTCGGATTTTTCCGCAGATTTCGCAGAGCGACGCAGATGGGGAGGAATCTCGGGGCGGCGCGTCATCCTATCGCAATGCGGCGGGGGAGTGAACCGGCGCGGCGATTTGGCTGGGGTCGTTGTACAATGGAGGGGCGCTTTGCCGATCTTTTCGCCGCTCCTCTCACGGT
>JANOIK010001137.1:0-8369 GCA_031407585.1 Planctomycetota bacterium
CGCCCGTGCTGTTCCTCACGGGCAGCAAACGGCCCGACATCGCGGGCCTCGAGCGCAAGATGCGCGACTACATCGACCGCGGCGGATTCCTCTTCGCCGAGGCCTGCTGCATCGACGGCACGCAGTTCGACGCGGGCTTCCGCGAGTTTCTCGACCGCGTTTTCCCTGAAGGCGAATACAAGCTCCGCCGCGTCGGCCCCGAGCACCCGCTGTGGCACATCGACCGCCTGGTGCGGCCCGACTCGCCCTATGTCGGCCGGCTGTGGGCCGTCGAGTACGGTTGTCGCACGTGCGTCGTTTTCTCCGAGGTCGACCTGTCGTGCTATTGGGAGCTGAACACCCACGGCATGGCCGCGGCGGCGCTGCCCGAGCCCGTGCAAAAACGCATCGACGACGCCGTTTCGATCGGCCTGAACGTGCTGGCCTACGCCACCAATCGTGAGCCCAAGGGCAAGGAGGCGTCGTTCGTCGCGACCGACGCCGCGATATTAAATTCCCAATCGGTCCGCGGCGTGTGGCGCATCGCGAACCTCATCCACGGCGGCGGCTGCAACGATGCGCCCGGCGCGCTGGTCAACCTGCTCCGCTCGGCCTCTGAGGGCCAACTGAAGCTCAGCGTCAGCACCACGCCGTACGAAGTGCTGCCCAGCGACGAATCGCTGCAGCAGTTTCCGCTGGTCTTCATGCACGGCCGGCACGACTTCCGCTTCACGCCCGCCGAGCGCGAGAACCTGCGCGCGTATTTAGAGAACGGCGGCATGCTCTTCGCAGACGCGATCTGCGCGAGCAAAGAGTTCGCCGCCGCGTTCCGTCGCGAACTGCAGCTCGTACTGCCCGATCACAAGCTCTCGCGCATCGCAGCCGACCATCCCATCTTCACGACCGCAGCGGGCGGCTTCGACATCCGGCAGGTCGAGCTGCGCGAGCCCGCCGCCCAGCAAGCCGGGCAGCCGGTCCGAGCGCGGGTGCTCAAGGCCGCGCCGGATCTCGAAGGCATCGAGATCGACGGCCAGCTCGCGGTGATCTTCTCGCCATACGACATCAGTTGCGCCCTGGAGCAGCACGAAGCACTCCAGTGCCGCGGCTACACGCGCGCAGACGCCGCGCGGATCGCACTGAACGTGTTGAAATACTTCCTCAGTCCCGACGTCGCGACCGCGGAAGCGCCGTAGGGGGGTGTCTGCATCCACCGCGCGTTTCGCAAGCGCCGCTAGCACACACTTCTCTTGGCCGCTGCTCTGGCATCGATTACGCTCCTCACACGCCGCTGCGGCGCATCCTCCCTCCAAAACGCCAGGCCCACCATGTTCAAGCTACTCTTTGCCGCACTCGTGCTCGGGCTCATTGCACCAGCTGCGGCCAGCGCCGCGCTTCCCGGCAAGCTGAAGGTCGGCGACGCCGAGCTCACGCTGAACGGCGCTGGCGCCCGCACGAAGTACCTCATGAAGATGTACGTCGCGGGCCTCTATCTCGACGCGCCCAGCGCCGACGCTCCGGCCATCATCGCCGCCGACGCGCCCATGGCCATCCGCCTGGAAATCACCTCAGGCATGGTCACGCAAGAGAAGCTCGTCGATTCCCTCAACGAAGGCTTCACCGCCGCGACGGGCGGCAACCCAGCGCCCCTCCGCGCCGAGATCGAAAAATTCCGCACGCTGTTCGCCGCGGCGATCGCCAAGGGCGACGTCTTCGACATCGTCTATCTGCCCACGCACGGCGTCGTGGTGCTGAAGAACGGCAAGAAGCAGGGCGCCGTCCAGGGCCTCCCCTTCAAACAAGCCCTCTTCGCCATCTGGCTCGGCGACGCTCCGGCCGACGATGATCTCAAGGTCGCGTTGCTCAAAAAGTAGGGTGGGTGCTTCTTGCACCCACCTTTCAGCGCACATGAAATCTCGCTCGGTGTACGTTTTCGCGTTAACCCCTTCGCGTCTTCCTTTGCGCCTCTGCGCCTTAGCGTGAGGTGTCCGCAATGGGCGTCAATTCAGGCGGTTACTCATAGCCGGTGAAATACGAAATCGACCCATACAGCAGCCGAAACGCCCCGCCGACGGCAATGATTGGCGTGATCAGCCAAACGACGTCGAGAATCAACCACAAGCCAAGCGTCGACAAGGCGCCGATCCCAAAGATGCACGCGCCCTGAATGATCGCCTCCTTGGCATGCTCGCGCCGCGACGGACCGCGAAGGTAGTCTTTGTTGAGAGCCATCTCAGCACTTGACCGGGAAGAACAATTTGACCGCCGGCAGTCTGGCGGATTGGCACGAAGTATACCGGCTGTCGCAAGAATCGCCAGAACAATCGCCCCGCCGCTCCCTCTACGTTCCATCCGCGATCTGTGGCGCAATCCCACACAAGTGGGAGAGACGAACGCTGATAGCTGCTAATCCGGATGACAGAGATGAGCGAACAACAGTGTTCCGTCTCCTTCCTCCTTTGCGCCTCCGCGCCTTTGCGACAGATCCCCTTCAGTTCCCGTCCGCGCTTAGCTTCTCGATCGGCGTGAGTTCCAACCCCCGAAACTCCACCTCCGACCCCTCCGCCTGCAGCGCGATCCGCCCCTTGGTCGCGGTGCACTTCGAGCCGTGATTCACCAGGTCGCCGTTGACCCATACCTTCACCTCGTCGCCTACGCACTCGATTTCCATTGCATTCCACTCGCCCGGCGGCTTTTCGGAATCGTCGGTCAAATTCTGCACACGCCGCGCCTTGCCTTCGGTAATCCCCCACTCGGCCCGCGGGCCGCGACGCTTCTCCATGTCCGGCACGGTAATGTCCTCGACGATGCACCAGAAGTCGCCCGCGTTTCCGTCCTCCATCTGCACCTCGACCGACTGCGGAAACATTCGGTACAGCGCCCGCGGCTTCGACGCATGGACCAGCACGCCGCAGTTTCCGGGCTTCCCCGCAAACCGGTAGGCGAGCGACAGCCGGTAGTTCGCGAACGACTCGTCTGAGATGAGGTGCCCGCCCGGCGTCCCCAGGCTCACGAGCAACCCGTTGCGCACCACAAACGGCGTCTTGCCGTCTGGATTGTTATCCAACTCCGGCACATCGGCGTGCCAGCCCGCCAAGTCGGCGCCGTTGAACAGCGTCCGCGCGGGAGCCGAACCTTCGGCCGCATCTTGGGCAAGAAGAGCGTCCGCCGGCGAAGCCATCGCCGCGGCAGCGAACATCATCAGGGTGAGCAGACGGTCTCGCGACATATTCTTGCGCCTCGAAGTTAGGAAATCACTCTTTGCACCTTCGCGCCTTAGCGCGAGACTCGCCCCCGCTACTTCTTGCCATCGCCGATGATCTCGAACGATTCAAGAAAATGGTTCGCCACATTACTGCGCAGCTCTTCACCGTCGCCTATGCTCGCGTTCAGAGACACGACAAACACCCGGCGCCCTTCGCGATCGATGTAATACCGCACGCGCCGCATGGAATGCTTGGCATGAAGCGCGTAGATTTCGTCGAGCGTCGCATCCAACGTCACATCCAACACGTCGGCGTCGTCCTCGTCGTCCTCGTCGTCTAGCCTTACCTCGATGGCTTCGAACCCTTCGAGCCCGCCCGATTCTACGGCCGATTGGCGGTACTGCCGAAAACCGCCTTTCCCGCGGGTCAACTCGGTGAAAAAGCGATCGGCCGAATCGTTTCCGCGGTAGTCGGGATCGTCCGACCCTTCCTCAAACTCCAGTTGGCGCACGTGGACCTCGACGCATGCGTATAACTCCGGCGTAAAGTCATCCGAGCACACGGTCGTATGGGTGCCCCAGTTGCCCGGTTCAGGTATGGTGGGCGACACATTCGGCGCCGTGGTAAATTCGGCCCGGAAGCCCAGGTCGGGGTATTCGTGCGCTTCCCAATTCGTGCAGCCCGTCGCCGAAGCGACCAGCGCGGCCATCGCGAATGAAAGATATCGAGACATTATTCTTCTCATCCTCCTCACATGATCGCATTGAGAGCGACCACGAAACCAACGGCTACGAGCAGCAGAATGATAACAGCGCTCCCACATCCCTTGCCTTGGGGCGTCGCGTTGAATTTCTCCGGCGAAGTCTGCCGCAGTTGCTGCTCCAGCGCCTCGATAAAATTCTTCGCCTCGCGCAGCCCCTGGCCCGTGCGCTCGCGGTAGAGCTTGATCGCCGCGATCTTGTGCCCGGCGTAGATGGCGGACTCGATCTCAGCCGCATTGTCGTCGGGGACGGGTTCCGACATGGTTCGGCTCCTGTGAGTGAAACGAATCTCACGCGACGCGAGAGTCCTTTCTAAGCGATTCAAAAGCCGCCCGCCACTGTTTTCCAGACCGGCGGCTCCTTTCCTCGCACTGGCTCGCATGGCGCGCCTCTGGTATCGTTGACCGCACTCCTGCCCAATCGGTCCGCGTAAGTGAGGCGACGACTATGCGCTCGACTGCTCCTGCCCGTACGGCAACGGTCGGAATCCTACTCGCCCTGGCTATCGCCGGCCGTGCGGCCGCCCAAGAGGCCGAAGGCGCCGACGAAGCCGACCACCAGGCGCTCCGCGAGCTGAAGGCGGTGTTCGAAAAGGCGGCCAGCGAAAACGATCTCGAGCTGCTCCGCCCCCACGTCAACCAAGACTTCTCCGCGGTCACGTACACCGACCGCGAGTTCACCGACTTCGACGCCTTCAAAGCCCGCTGGCAGAAAACGCGCGACGAGATCGTCGGCAACGGCTCTTACAAAGTCACGCTCCTGCCCGAACGCAGCGAAATCTACGGCGACTTCGCCATCGCCCGCGGCGACTCCGAGAATGTTCTGGTCAACGACGCGGGCAAGGAATTTCGCTTCACCTCGCACTGGACGACCGTGTGCCGCAAGGTGGACGGCCGGTGGAAGATCGTGCGGGCACACAGCTCGCTCGACCCCTTTGGCAACCCCATGCTTATCGACGGCGTGACGGCGAAGGTCACGCAGGTCGGCGGCGTCGCGGCGCTCGGCGGCCTCATTCTCGGCGCCCTTGGCACTTACGTGGCGATGCGGCGTCGCGCGGGCCGCTCGCCGG
Source organism: Planctomycetota bacterium (assembly GCA_031407585.1). GTDB lineage: Bacteria > Planctomycetota > Planctomycetia > Pirellulales > Lacipirellulaceae > Lacipirellula. The sequence goes on from JANOIK010001137.1 coordinate 5,013, forward strand.
CGTAAACCACAGAGGCGACTCAGGAAAGCGCACCCGCACGCACGATCCGCACACGACCGCTGGGAATTGCCATGTTGCAGACACCGCTCGTTCCGATTCTCTGCGTGCTCGTCGCCTCAGTCCTCGGCGCCGCCGGCCAGTTCCTGTTCAAGCTCGCCGCCACGCGCGGCGGCAGCGCCGCGCTGGGGTTCTTGCGAACCCCTTGGGCGCTCCTCGGCCTCGCCTGCTACGTCGCCGTCATGATGCTCTTCAGTCTCGCCTTCAAACGCGGCGGCACGGTGCCGGTGCTCTACCCGATCTACGCCACCACGTTCATCTGGGCGGCCGTCATGGCGTGGGCCGTCAACGGACAGCCGATTCGGCCGCTGCACGTCGCGGGCATGGTGCTGCTGGTCGCCGGCATCATCTGCATGAGCGCCGGCCAGAGCGCTCCCTCGTGAATTGACTTCCAACCTCGGACGGCGGAGCGCCGCGTGACTTTCGACGACACTCCGTACGCTCCGACGGCTCGCCGCCCCATTGCCGCGCTGTTCCGCGCGACGGCGCACGGCGCCGTGCGCCTCTGCCTCCGGCTGGGCATTGATGCCGACACAGTGTCGTACAGCTCGATCGTCGCATCCGCGCTGGCCGCCGCGTGTTTCTGGAAATCCGGCGAGGCCCTCTGGCTCGTGATCCCCGCCGCCGCGTTCTGCTACGTGCGGCTGTGGCTCAACATGCTCGACGGCATGGTCGCGATCGCAGCAGGCAAGGCGAGCCCCCGTGGCGAAATCTTGAACGACCTGCCGGACCGCGCCTCCGACGTGCTCATTTTCGTCGGCGTCGCCCACAGCGGCTTGTGCCGCCTGCCGCTGGGCTATTGGGCCGCAATCTTCGCCGTCGCAACGGCTTACGTCGGCATGCTTGGCCAGGCCGTCGGCGCCCAACGGCAGTTCGGCGGAATTATGTCCAAACCCTGGCGCATGGTCGCCCTCCATGTGGGCTCTTGGTTCTTAGTGGCCGACGTCTACCGCGGCGGCTCCGGAAAGCTGGGGCCGTTGAGTCTCCTCGACGTCACGCTGCTGCTGATCATCGCCGGATGCGTTCAAACCATTTGGGTGCGACTGGCGCGCATCCTGCGATACTTGGCCGAACGCCCGCCCGCATGACGACCAGCCGTTGCCCATCACAACTTGCACCGCATCACATGCTTACCAAACCCACGATGACCGCTCCGAGTGAATCGCACGAACACGCCGCCGACCAGGTAGCGCCGACCGAACACGAGTTCGTTGCCGCCGATGGCGTCCGATTGTTCTACCGTGCGTGGCTCCCCCCGCAGCCGGCCCGCCGCGCGATGTTCCTCTTCCACCGCGGGCACGAGCACTCCGGCCGCCTCGCCGACGCCGTGCGCGCCTTGGCCCTGCCGGACACCGCCGTGTTCGCGTGGGACGCCCGCGGCCACGGCCGCTCCCCCGGCGTGCGCGGCGCGGCGCCGAGCTTCGCCTGCATCGTCAAAGACCTCGATGGCTTCGTCCGTCACGTCGCCGCGTCGCATAGGATTGCGCTCTCCGACGTCGTGGTGCTCGGCCACAGCATCGCAGCGATCACGGTTGCCGCGTGGGTGCACGACTACGCCCCGCCGATCCGCGCCATGGTCCTGCTCACGCCCGCGCTCCGCGTGAAGCTGTACGTCCCGCTGGCGATCCCCGGCTTGCGCCTGCTCAAAGCCGTTCGCGGCGAGGACCGGGCGTTCATCACCAGCTATGTCAGCTCGAAGGTGCTCACGCACGACCCCGACGAGCAGCGCCGCTACAACGAAGACCCGCTCATCTCCCGCTCGATCGCCGTCAATGTTCTCTTAGACCTGCACGACGCCGGGACGCGCCTGCTTGATGACGCCGGCGCCATTCGCACCCCAGCGCTGGTGTTCACCGCCGGCAAGTCCGACTGGGTCGTCCGGCTCGACGCCCAACAGCGGTTCTTCGAGCGATTGGGCTCGCCCGTGAAGCGCCTGCGGGTCTTCCATGGAATGCATCACGACATCCTGCACGAAACCGACCGCGCCGACGTGATCGCCGCGATCCGCGTCTTCGTCCTCGAAATGTTCGAGCACCCGCCGACGGACCCGCCGCTGCTCGACGCCGACGCGCACGGCCACACGAAGCAAGAATACGACCGCTTGCGACAACCGCTGCCCGCGCTCTCGCCGAAGCGCCTGTCATTCGTCGCGCAATCGCTCGTCATGAAAACGCTCGGCCGGCTGAGCGACGGCATTCGCCTCGGCTGGCAGACGGGCTTCGACTCTGGCCGGTCGCTCGACTATGTCTACGAAAACCGCGCACGGGGCCGCACGTTCGTAGGTCGCCTCGGCGATCGCTCGTATCTCGACGCCATCGGCTGGCGGGGCATCCGCCAGCGCAAGCAGAACCTGCAGGCGCTGCTCCGCGTGGCCATCGACCGCCAGCGAGCCGCCGGTCACCCCGTCCGCATCCTCGACGTCGCCGCCGGTTGCGGCCGCTACGTTCTCGAGACGGTCGCCGAGCTGCCGCCGGGCGCCGTCGACTCCATCCTGCTGCGCGACAACACGGCGGAGAATATCGCCGCGAGCCGCGCCCTGGCCGACGAGCTGCGCATCGCCAACGTTCGCTGCGAACTGGCCGACGCCTTCGACGAAGCCTCGCTCGCAGCCCTCGACCCGCCGCCGACCGTGACCATCGTCTCGGGATTGTTCGAGCTGTTCCCCGACAACGCCCCAGTGCTCGCGTCGCTCCGCGGCATCGCCCGCGCGACGCCGCCGGGCGGGTCAATCATCTACACGGGGCAGCCGTGGCACCCGCAGGTCGAAATGATCGCCCGCGTGCTCACCAACCGCGAGGGACGCCCTTGGATCATGCGCCGCCGCACGCAGCGCGAGCTGGACGACCTCGTCCGCGCGGCAGGCTTCGAGAAAATCGAGATGGAAATCGACCGCTGGGGCATTTTCACCGTGTCGCATGCCGTGAAGGGAACCACGCCATGAGCGACGCCCAAGACGCCGAAGCGTTTCTCGTCGGCTATTTCGAGTTGATGGGCCACAACGGCGCCGCCCATGTTTATCGCGAAGCGTGCCGCGCCGGCATTCTGCCCGAGCTGCTCGAGGGGCGCCGCTCGCTCGCCGAACTGTCCGAGCGCTGCCGCTGCGCACCGCGCCCCACGGAGCTGCTGCTCGACGCCCTGCAGTCCCTCGGCGTCGTCACGCGTAACGACGAGCAAGCGTACGCACTCACCTCGCTCGGCCAGATGCTGCTCGCCGGCGGTTACCGAAATCTGGGCGACGAGTACTGGTCGCACCTGCCGAAGTTTCTCGCCACGGCCGAGCCACTGGTCGAGATGGACGAC
>JANOIK010001140.1:0-2229 GCA_031407585.1 Planctomycetota bacterium
TGGTAGCCCACGCCCACGCGGCCGCCCACGCGCTGCTCGTCCCAGTCGCGAAACCGCCGGTCGAAGTACGAGCCGCTGAGGCTCAGGCTCACGGGCTCGTCGAGAAAGTACGGATTCTGCCAGCTCACGAGGTAGCGATTCACTTCGGAGCCCGGCGAAGCATCGATGCGAAACCGTTCGCCGTTGCCGCGGAACGCCGTGCCGTTGCGCACGTCTTCCCAGCTTGTGGGCAGGCGAGTCCAGTCGAAGTTGCGTTCGTCGATGACGATGTTGCCCACGACGCCGGCGTCCGAGTTGACGCCCACGCCGAGCATGAGCTTGCCGGTTTGCGTTTCATCGCCGGTAACGTACACATCGACCAGCGGCTCGTTGTACGTGGGAACCATGGATCCCGGCGCGGCGTACATCGGGCTCATGGGGTCGACCGAGTAGCCCGGCAAGGGGCCTTGCGTGTTGAGCGGCGTGGGATAGATGGACCCCGCCGGCGGTTGCAGTTGCGGCGAGTACTGCGCCGGCTGAACGCCGCCGCCCGCAACGGGCGCCGATTCCGGCCCGGTCGCACGGACCACTTGTCCGCCGTAAGGACTCGAGCCAGCACCAGCCGGCATCGTGGCATAGGCTTGGTTGACGCCGCCCGCCGCGCCTGCAGGAGTCGTCCCGACCGCGGAGTAAGCCTGGCTGACGCCGCCAGGATCCTGTCCCCGAATATGGACTTGAGCGTACGGATTGTTCGCGGGGGCCGGCGCGGACGTCGCGGCTCCGCTGGCGCCCCAGGCGGGCAACCAATTACCCGTCGGCTCGGGCTCGGGGCTCTGGCCGCGGAAAATTGGCTCCACGGGCGCTGTTTCTTCTGCCGCGGGCGGCGTAGTGGACTCGTCGATGGGTGCGATCGGCAGTGGCGGGACGTCGCTTGCCTCCGCAGGCATGGCGAGCGCTTCAGACTCCGAAGCGGCCCATTTCAGGTAGTGGTCGTAGTCATCGCAGTACACGTGGAGGTCGAGGTCCTCACGCGACGCGGCCCTGGGCGGCACGATCGGCGGCGCCGTGACCCTCTGCGGCGGCGTCATGGCCAGAACCGAGGGCGCACCGACCTGCCCCATCGCGCTGGGAGGCGCAAGCACCGCAGGCCCATAAATGGTTCCTGGCACCTTTTCCGGAATGCCTTCCGGATTCTGGCCGCGCACCGTGGGTGACGGCCGCTGGGCGACGCCCAGGTCCTGGTCCTCGGGAATCTGATACGTAATCTTCGGCCGGTTGCCCGTTGCCGCGTCGTACAGGAACACGCTGCTCGCGGCCAACCGCCGTTCGCTCGCCTTAATCTCGCGGCTGTCGATGATTTGCCCAGGCTTGATTGACAGCCGATTGAGCGCCGTTTGGATGCGTGTGTGCGGGTTGTCGCCGCCGATGTGAACGATCACCCGGCCCACGCGAAACTTCTGGCCTTCTTCGATGTGATACAGCAGGTCGACCTTGCCGGGCTCTTCGAGAAACACCGTCTCTGGCTTCACGTTCGCGAACACGTAGCCGTAGCTGCCATAGAGGTCCTGCACCCATTGGGCGTCTTCTTCCATCTTGTTCTGCTCGAACGGCTGTCCGCCGGTGAGCTTCGTCTGCGCGGTCATGGCGTCGGTCTCGAACTTCGAGACGCCCATGAAGCGCACGTCACGCACTTCGTACCGCAGGCCTTCGTGAATCACCCACGTAATCGTCAGCCAGTTTCCTTCGTCGTTGAATTCGAACCGCGGGCTCACGCGAGCCTGAAAGAAGCCAAACGACCGGTAATACTCGGTCAGCGTGCGCATGTCCGCGTCGATCTTCTCGCGGTCGACGTAGCCCTTGAGCACCATCAGGATGGGCGGCTTCGATTTGACCTTGGTCTTCAGCCGGCCGTCGCTGACGAATTCGTTGCCGACGAACTCGACGTCCCACACCTTTTGGGCTTCGCCTTCGTGAATGAGATAAACCACGCCCTGGTCGGTCAGTCGGTTGCCTTCGAGGATCGTCACTTGGACGTTGTTGTAGCCCTTGCCCGTGTAGTAGTCCTTCAGCTTGCGGCGGCCTTCTTCGACGGAGTAGGGATCGACCGAGCCGCCGGCCTTCAGCAGCGTTTGCTTCGCCAGCGTCTTGTCCTTGATGCTCTTGTTGCCGAGGTAGCTCACGTAGCGAATCGTGGGACGCTCGACGACTTGGAAGATGACGACGCGACCCTGCGGCGTCTTCTCGTAGAGC
>JANOIK010001150.1:0-5478 GCA_031407585.1 Planctomycetota bacterium
CTCCTGTCCCCTGCCCCCTGACACCAGACCCCTTCCCCCACCTCCACGCGCCACGCCGACGCCGCCACGCACAGCGGCCCGTAGTTCGGTCCATACCCGGCTTCATCCACGCCGATAAGAATCCTCATGCGGGGCAGTATAGCCGCGACGTGAAACGGCGGAAATCGCTTATGTCGAAGCGGATCGACGAGCTGCGCGCACTCGAGTCGCGGCGCTTAAAAGAACCCGCCGCCCTGACCGCCGGCCATCCCCCCGCCTCGGCCGCCTTTCTCCGGCTGCGGCTCGAAGAGGTGCTCCTCCTCCGCCCGCCACGCTCCCTTGACCGCCAGCGACCATTGCCGGCGCCGCTCCTCCGAAAGCGATTCGGCGATCTTTTTCAGACTGTCAGCAGACTGGAGGCGCCGCAACGCGACATAGGCGGGCAAGAGCAGCGAATCGTCGCCCTCCGCAACCACGGTTTCGAGCCGCTGGACGGCGGACTCCCTTGCCGGGGAATTCGCGTTCCTGGCCAAGTATTCGCCTATTGCCGCCAGCGCACGAATCGCGTTGGCATGGTCCGCTGCGCGAGACGGATCGTCGAGCACCTCCAGCAGTTTCGTCGCCACTGCGCTCAAGGCGGCGCTCTCGTTCGGCCTCATGCTCGGATTCATCCTCGACAAAATCGTGCGCGCCTGCCGTCGCACCGATTCGTCGTCGTCGAACAACAACTCCAACTGCTCGGGATGACGGTCGAGGTCCTGAAATCGCCATCCCCGCAACAGCGCCAGCGCGTTGTCCTTGCCCTCACCCGTGAAGACCGCGCGAACCATCGCATCTACTTCAGGGTCGTCTCCGGTTTGCGAGCTCAATAGCGCCAGCAAATAGTTCGTATTGGAGCCGTAGCGGTCGTCGCTCGCCATCTGGACCAGCAGCGCCCGCGCCTCGGCGTCGATTTCCACTTTTCGTAAGTAAGACTCCCCCAGCACCCACTCCGTAAACACTCGCCACTTCGCGTTGTCTGCCGTCAGGCGTTCCATGAGCGCCGGCAGCCACACCTTCGGCTCGATCCGCGAGGCTTGCGTTGTCAGCAACTCGAGGACTCGCAACTTCAACCGCCCCTCCGCACTCTCGTCAATCCTCGAAAAGTCATACTCCCCCGCCACGTCGAACAGCGCCTCGACCGCCTCGCGCCCGTAACCTGCCCGAGCGAACGCCGCCAAGGCCTCGATCGCCTCGGTCCGTTTCTCGACTTTCAGTTCCGTTCGCCAAAGACTCCGCCACTGGTCGAACGTCTTCCCGTCGTAGAGGAATGTGGCTGGCTCGTCGCTCCCCGCGGAATCGTAGCGCGGGAGATCCCCCGGCGTCGGCGTCTGCCGCTGCCGCGTCACCTGCACTTGCGCATTCGTGAGGATCGTTTTCAGATGCTTCGTAATCGCATTCTCCGCTTCGAGTACCGTCAGCCCAACAACCGCCACGCGGCCGTACGTGGGCCCCAGCGCGATTGTACCCTCGTCCTCGATCACGAACGCATCATCGATCGGGCTCTCCGCAAACGCGCCCAGCACGCGTACCACGATCGTATCACCGGCCTTCAGCTTATTTGACGCGCGCCGCGCCTCGGCGTCGTCCAAGTCCAACTGCGTAAGTGGCGCATCCGTTGTCGGATTTCCAAACGGAGACGGCAGCACATCGACGCCGTCGGCCCCAACGAACCGGCACATCCGCTGCACGCGGTCGCCCACCATGTGCGATTCCCACACCACCTTAAACGCATGCAACGGCGCGCGAGTCACGATCCGCAGTATGAGCTTCCCGCCGTTCTGCTCGGCCGCCGCGCCGATGCCCAGGCGCTCGAGTGCCTCGACGACCCACTGGGCTTCGGCGTCGCCCATGCCCTCAGGAAACGGCACGTAGTGCTCCCACTTTCGCTCCTCGCCCGTCGTCCCCGTCTCGTCATCGCTTGAAGGATGGTAGGGATCGAGCGATCGCCAGAGCCCGTCCGCTCCCCTCCTTAGTTTTGGCACAGCGTCGTCGTGCTCGGCCTTCTTGAGCAGCGTCACCTGCACCCGCGGCGTGTCCTTGATCATGTCCTTGAGCGTCTCGGTCAGTTGCTTCTGCACCGCCGCCTCGGCCTCGCGCACGGTGAGCCCCGCCACCTCGACGCGCCCGTACCACGGCCCCAGCGCGAGCGTCCCCTCTTCCTCAACGAAGAACGCCCCATCGATGGGCGAATCGGGAATCACCCCAATCGCCCGCACTGACAGGCTATCTCCCGGCCCCAGCCGGTACGGCTCCGAACTCCCTCTCCCTGTAAGGGAAGAGCCAGGGGAGGGACTCCCGTCCGTCGCCCCCATGCCCGCACCGCCCGTCGCCCGAATGCGGTCGCGCGTCACGCGCGCCTGCTCATTCCGCGGGTCAAGATCCACAGCCTTCGTCAAATCCGTAAGCGCCAAGTTGTAGTCCGGCGGCGTCATCGCCAAATAGCACTCGCCCCGCCCGTTGTAGGCGGCCGCCAACTTGGGGTTGATGTCCAATGCCTGCGAAAACGCGGCCACCGCGTCCGTGTATTCCGATCTTATTCTCAGCACATGGCCCTTATACAAATGCGCCTCGGCAAACGACGCGTCGAGCCGAATCGCGACCGCAAACTGTGCGAGCGCCTCGATCAACTTGCCCTTCTTCATCGCCGTCATGCCTAAGTCGTACGCCTCCTGCACCTCCGGCAAGCGCGCAATGGCTTTCGGCTCTGTCCCATCAACGTCTGCTTTCTCCACCTCGTCAGCCCGAGTGTCCACGCTCACTGCCTTGACGCCGGCTGCACGCACGGCGTCTATCCACGCAATGGCAGTCTGATAGTGGAGGGATTGGTCCATCGACACCTGCACGCGCCCCACGGGGCGTGGGCGGTTCGCGAGACGTTCCTTAAGTTGGTCGATTGTCACCGGTACGCCATCGAGGAGCGCTGACCCATCAGCATTGATCCGCAGCTCGAGGGCGTCCCCCCGGTCCTCCGAAGACGCGAACGGTGCTTCCCCGCCGAACGAAAAGGGATCCCCGCCTATCTCCGCATCATCGTCAGCGACAGGCGCGAAAGGACTCTCGTCCGTCGCCCCCATCCCCGCTTCGTCGTCAACGCCGAACTCAACGCCGTGAGTCCGCCGCAGAAGCTGACGGTTGAGCGCCGCAACCAACTCCCGCTGCATGTCGATGTCCTGCTGCAGCATTTCCAGCTCAGGATCGAGAATCGCGCCTTCCTCGATTTCACTCTGAGCGTCGCGAAGCGACTTCGCCAGTTCGGTCTTCTTCTCGGTCAGATACTTCGCTCGGACTTCGTACTCGACGAGCGCCGCCTGCAGCGCTTCGTTCGGAACCTTCGCAAGCCGTTCGCGAGCCTCGGCTTTCGCCTTCGTGCGATACTCCTCCATCATCTGTTCGGTCTTGTCAATCTGCTCGTGAAGACTCTGAAGGATCGTCTCGTTCGGGCTCCTTCGCACCTCCTCCTGCTTGAACTTCCGGTTCAGCGTGAACAGCTGCTCCTGGTACATCGCGAGCGTCGGATCCTAGTCCATTTCTGTACGCAACGCCAAATCCAATACGGACGGAGATTCCGCCTGTTTAATCGCCAACTGTTTCATCACCTCGATGTCGGCGATCTCTTTTTCCAACTGCGCCAATTGCGACTGATACCGTTGAATGTCCGCCAGAAGCTGCGGGTACTTCACGTCCTTGAAGTCTACGCGCCCGGTCGCTTGCAGCTTGGCTTTCATCTCTTCGAGCTTGCGCTGGAGCTGATCGCGCGCCGTCGCCAGCTTCGCCGCCAGGTCGTCCTGATCGGAAATCTGCGGCGGCTCTTCATGCCCCGCGCGGCCTACCTCCAGCAGAGCGGCGATTTGCTTGTGCACTTCCCGCGTCGCCGCGACGATCATTCCTTGATCTGCTTCATGCCACCCAATCTCTACGTCCTTCTTTCCGGCCGTCAGCCGCAGCCATGCCGCGGGGTCGATCGATTTCACATCCTTCATGGCGTAGACAATGACGAACATCTCGGCGCCCGCCTCTTTGTGAGCGCCCGCGTTCACGAGTCGGCTTCGTTCAAGAAGCGCCGCGAGCTCGTCCTGCACCGACGGTGGCGCCGCGACGACGACCGTCTGTTTCTCTTCGTCCCAATCGATCTTTACTCCGGGCGCCACGGTCAACTTCAACCACGCCTTCGGATCGATCGCGTCAAGGTCGCCGATCGCGTAGTATTTGATCGAGATGCGTGAATTCTCCTCGCCCGCCGCAACCGCCTCCGCCTGCGCAACCGCCCCCCGATACACCGCCGCGGTCGACAGCAGCGCGAGCGCCACGAGCAGTCCCAGCATCCGCCGTGAAATCCACATCGCCTCGTCCTCCAGTTTGAGAATCCGCCGAATCCGCCCCGCGAGCGGATGCGTCGCCATCGCCGAAGCGAAGAGCCGGGGGCGGGGACGCCCCGGCTCGCTGCGCTGGCCCGCCGCCACGCTCACTAGCAGCGACGCATACTCCTCCGGCCGAGCCGTGTGCTGCACGACGATCGTATCGCAGCAGTCCTCGCGATCGCGCCGCACCTGCCGGCTCGCCAGCCACACGCACGGGTGAAAGAACAGCAGCGACTCGATGATCCGCTGCGCGAGATTGACCGCATTGTCCCACCGCCGCACGTGCGCCAGCTCGTGCAGCAGCACCATTTCGAGCTCCTCAACGGTCCAACCGCTGAGCGCCGCCGCGGGCAGAAGGATCGTCGGCCGCACGATCCCCACGAGCACCGGTTGCGCGAGCCCATCGACGACCGCGAGCGCCACGCGCCGCGAAATCCGCAGCCCAGCCCGAAGCCGCGCGCACGCTTCAGCCGCGGGACCTTCCACAATCGCGCGCCCAGCGCGACGAAGACGCCCAGAGCCAACCAGCCCTGCGGCTAGAAGAAGAAACGTAATTGGTGCACCGACCAACCACGCGTAAGGGAGGTAACCAACCAGCCGCGCGAGCGGCGCAGTGATCCCCCTCCCTGGAAGGGCGGGACTAGGGGAGGGATTCCCGACCGTTCCATCAACAACAACCGTCGGCAGCTCAAAAACCTCCGGCGACGCATTCCCCTCCGGATCCCTAGGCGGCTCAAACGCTCCTTTAAGCTCAATCACCCGCGGCCCCACCTCCGCCGCGCCTGCCGGTTTCGGAGAAACCGGCCCACGAGGGCGAGTCTCACCGAGACTCGCGGAAGTCGCCGCTTGCGGCGCCTCCGTCGCCGCGACAAACACGCCCGGCGCATCGCTCACCGCCAACCACGCCGCAATCCCCACCGGCAGAGTCGCCACCGTCGCGAACGTCGCCAGCGAAACCCCATAGCGCACATTCGGCCCAGCGCGCCGCACGGCCAGGCGCACCACCGCCCCCGCCGCGGCCACCAGCGTGCCGATCCACAAAAAGTGCAACATCGTCCAACCGCCCAGCACCCAAGCATTCATCGCCGCGTCCCTTGTG
>JANOIK010001192.1:0-1545 GCA_031407585.1 Planctomycetota bacterium
CCAGCGCGATGACGCGGTCATCGTTGGCGTCACGCGACCACAGCCGCTCGGCGGCGCCGGCCAGCTCAGCGGACGAAAGGCGGCCGTTGGCGTCGGCGTCGAGCAGCGGCCACACCCGCGACGACGCGCGCGGATCCGGCAAATAGGCGCGGCTGCTTCGCAACACGAGCGGCCGCGTCGGGCGCTTTTCCTCTTGGTCGGCGGCCTCGCCGTCGTTGTCGGCTTCCGCGTCTGCCGTTTCCTCGCTGCTCGCTGCATCCATCGCCTCTTGCCAAGCGGCCGCCAGCGGCTCGCCGTTGAGCGTCACGCGAACATCAACCAGCAGCGGCCCGCCAGGCGTGAGAATGACGATGCGATCGGCGGGGGTCGCATCGACCGACGGCTTCACTTCCTCAACCGCCGGCGTCACGACTTCGTTCTTCGGGACAGTAGGAATCGCCGGTTTGATCGCTGGCTTGTGCGCGGGTCGTTGCGGCGGCGGCGATTGATTGCCACACCCGAGAACGACAGCAAGATAGAGTGCGCACCCGGCGCGGAGAACCTTTGAAATTCTCCGTCCCCCTCCCCCTGGAGGGGAGGGGTTAGGGGAGGGGGGAGGCGCCACGTGAGGCGCTCCACTGTCAAAGCGTGTACCCGCATCGCCCCCCTCCCTAGCCCTCCCCGCCGAGGGGAGGGAACCGGAGGATAAAGGGATATGCCTCACGCCAGAATCTCCCCGATCGGCGTGCCTTCGGCGATCTTGATCGGCCGATCCTCGGGCGTGATGTTCTCCGATTCCGGCGGCACGCCCAGCGCCGTCGAGAGCGTCGCCAGGACATCGCCGATCGCGACTTGATTCTCCTCCACCGTGGCGCCGTCGTCGCTGGTCTTGCCGTACGCCTGCCCGCCCGCGATGCCGCCGCCGGCGAACACGCACGACCATGCGGCCGGGAAGTGATCGCGACCGGCCTGCGGGTTGATCTGCGGCGTGCGGCCGAACTCGCCCATCCACAGGATCGTGGTCGTGTCGAGCAGCCGCCGCTCGGCCAGCTCGGTCATCAGCGTCGCCCACCCGGCGTCGAGCTCGGCGGAAAGCTTCTTGAGCATCTTGAAATTATCGATGTGCGTGTCCCAGCCGAGCCCCTCGCCGAGGCCCACCTCGACGAACGGCACGCCGCGCTCGACCAACCGCCGCGCGAGCAAGCACCCTTGGCCGAACTGGCCCGGGCCGTACTTGCGGCGCACGTCGTCGGATTCCTCCGACAGGTCGAACGCGGATCGCACTTCGGGCCGCATCATGTCGGCGGCCTTGCGATAGAGCGCGTGGTGCGACTCGAACGACGTGGCCGCGTTCCGCTGGAGGAACCGCTGCTCGAGCGTGTTCCACAGCTCCATGCGGCGCTCGGCGTGAGCGGAGTCGACGTCCGCGGGGAGCTCGATGTCGTCGAGCCGCAGGTCCGCGAACTCCGCGCCGCGTCCGCGGCGGCGTCGCCTGGGCTGGGGCGCGCCGGCTCCGCTACGGCCGACGATCGCGGGCGCGTAGCGGGCCCCGAGAAATCCGGGTCC
>JANOIK010001199.1:0-1621 GCA_031407585.1 Planctomycetota bacterium
GGAAACGAATGGCCTGCTCCAGACGCCGAGCGGCGTCGCGATGAGGAATGGGGATGGAGTGGACCACCCACTCCACGGGTCGGGAATCCTTCGGTCGACGCATGGCAAACCTCCTTGCGAAGGGCAGCATGGCAACCGGACGGCGATACGGTCTAGGACGGGTGTTTGACCCGACGGCGGTAGGGTCGGGAAGTTGAAGTAAATGGGATGACCACAATCGCCCGGAATGTGGCGATTGCGTTCGGATGGTGCACGCGCGAAGAAAGTTCGTCGAGGCCGAAACGACGAGCCCACGCGAAGCCCACGAGGCCGTCGCCCGGATCAAGCAACTCTACGCCGTCGAGCACGAGGCCCAGACGTTCGACGCCCCGGCCCGCGCCGCCCTGCGTCTGGCGAAGGCTACGCCACTCCTCGCGGCAATGAAGGACTGGCTCGACCGCGTCGCCGCCGACGCGTTGCCGAAAAGTCCCCTGGGCGAAGCCGTCACCTACGCCCGCAACCTGTGGAACGCCCTCACCGTCTTCGTCCGCGACGGCGATTTGGCGATCGATAACAACACCGCCGAGCGGGCCGTGAAGCCCTTCGCCATCGGCCGGAAAAACTTCCTCTTCTTTGGATCGGACCGAGGAGGGCGGACCCTCGCGACCCAGGCCAGCTTCACGGCCACGGGCAAACAGTTCGGCGTCAACCCCTGGACCTGGATCAAAGACACCCTCGTCCGACTGCCCCTCACGCCCGCCGATCACCTCGACCAACTCCTCCCAGTCCCGACCGCAAAATAGGCCGTTCGCCAAGGCCGTCCGACGATTTCAAACCTGTCGGCCGCCGAACGGACACGTTTGAACGGCCGGCACGTCCAACGATTCTCGCGCAATGATGTAAGGAGCACAGGCAACGACCTGATTGGCCGGCAACACGTTCTCGCGGATGAGACGCCGGACGACCGTCACGCTGACGCTCAGTTTCGTCGCGGCGTCCGACAGCGTCAGCCATGTTCGCTCGTCACCCATCGGGCAGATCGGGATTTGGTGGTGATGACGGAGACTGGCGACACGCGATTGCTTCCAGACATTCCCCGAACCGGTGCGAAGACGCAAACGGTTGAGGATGGCGGCGATCTTCGAATCGTGGCAGACTTTGGCCAGTTCCCGGATCAATTCGAGCGTGTCCCGGCTTGCGACGCGCCGATGCACACCCGTGCGATTCTTGACAATCCGCAGTTCGGTGTGAATGCCGCCGACCCAGTGCAACCGCAAGTGGAGTTTCGGCGGGTCCTCTTCGCGAACGTCGAGGACAATCTCCTCCAGTACGGTCCGGACCAGTCGTTTCTTCAAGCCGATGGGGGCGTGGGGATCGATCCACAGTGCTTTCAGATCCGTACCGAGATCGAGCAATCGCTGCCGCTCGACGGAGGTCAGTTCCCGTTGGAGTCGTGAGGACTCGGCGAGACGCGATTCCAGTTCCGCGACACGGCGAAGGGCTTCGTTCCAGCGCAACTCCAGTTCCGCGGCGACGAGTCGGTTGCCCGGGTCCACCGCATCAAACTGACGCCGCAGGCGATCGGCCTCGTAGCGGGTTTTCTCCAGGGCCAGCGACAGGGCCGTCTGCTTGTCCGCGTCGA
>JANOIK010001209.1:0-1976 GCA_031407585.1 Planctomycetota bacterium
GGCCGTGGCGGCTCACGCTGCGCCGCTCCTCCCCCGACGCGAGGCCGTCCCATGCCAGCCAGACGCCGCCCACTCCCACAACCCAGCCACGCCAGCACGACACATGACGCCGATCAAGACCCGTGCCGAACGGCATTGGGAGGGCTGGGGAGGGGGGACGCCCCGGGTACACGGCTACATCGCTGCGACAGTCCGAAACAATCGCCTTGCTCGTGCGAGCCACGGCATGAACACGACTGCCACCATCCCACCCCCCGGCTCCGGCACAGCACGCACCCCGCCCAGCGGCCCGACGCGCCCAAACTGATCCCGCCACACCGCCAGATCCGCGCCGTTCACGACGCCATTTCCATCCGCATCGCCGCGGGCGTAGTCATTCTGCTGCGTCGCCCCCAGCCCGCGCTGCCACGCGAGCAGGTCGTCGCCGTCGACGTCCTGGTCGCGGTCGAAGTCGCCATCCCCCGGCCGCGACTCGAACGCCCCGAGGTCCGGCGTCGCCCCGTAGAATGGCCGCCCCACGTCGACGCCCGTGTCCACCAGATCGCTCCCCCCGGCGAGCCGCATGAAATCCAGCCGCGGCAAGCTGCCGTCGCCCTGCCGCGGACCGTCGACCCCCGCCGTCGACGTGCTCAAGAAATCCGCCGCGCTCGCCGCGAAGCCCGCGTTCCACGTGTTGAACTCGTCGTCGATCAGCGCCTGGTTGGCGTTGATCAGGTTCGAGTTGTTGTTGTAGCTGATGTTGTTCCGCAGAAAATGATCCGCCGGCCACGTCGCGGGCTCGACGTCGTTGATCAAATCGAACCCGCGCGAGTTGCTGAACGACGTGTTGTTCAGAAAATCGAGCCCGCCCGGATGGTGGTTCGCGTAGAAGCCCTGCACCCGGTTGTCGAACGCCAGATTCCCCCGCACCACATTCCGCGGCACATCCTCCGGATCGGGAAACGTCTCCGAATCCAGTCCGTAGCCGCCCGCCTTGAACCCGGCCCCGTTCCCGGCGCCCGTGTTCGTCCCCGGCACATAGCCGTTCCGCCACGACCAGGAGCTCTCGATCGTCACTTGCCCGATCGAGTTGATGAAGTCGTACCCGTCGTCGCTGTTCTCCCACGCGCGGTTGCCGACGAACCGGTTGCCGTTGTCGTTGCTGTGGCTGCCGAACCCGTCGGCGTTCTCGCCGCCGCGGTCAGGATCGTAGTTGTGGTGCGAGTCGCTGTTGAGCACCAGGTTGTTGCCGCCATCGGAGATGAACAGCCCCGGCCCTTCGTTGTGGTGCAGGTCGAGCCGCTCGAACACGTTGTTGTCGGCGCCGTTCTCCACGCGGATGCCCCACGACTCGTTCACCGTCGTGATGATCTGCTGCACGCCGCGAAGCTCGAGCCCGCGAAAGTGCAGCCAGTCCGCGCGCACGCTGAACCCGCGAATGCGGTCGACCGTCTGCAGGTTGAAGAAGTCGAACGCCGGCGTCTCGCCGGGATACGCCCAGTATTTGATGGGGTTGTTCGCGGCGCCGCTCTTGTTGAACAGCACGCCGATCGCGGCGCTCGTGCCGCTGAACTCGTACACCCCGCCCCGCACCCACACCGTGTCGCCGGCGGACGCCGCCTGCTGCCCGCGCGCCAGCGAAGCAAACGGCGCCCCGAGCGTCCCGGCGTTCGCGTCGCTCCCCGTCACAGAAACAAAAAACTCCGCCGCGTGCGCAACGGCGCCGACCGCGCAGATCGCAAACCCTACAAACGCCGCGAGTGCATGAAGACGTCCCAGCATTCCGCCATTCTACCAACCAACTACGGCGCCTGACCCAATCCAAAATCCTCCGGCCCCCTCCCCTCGGCGGGGATGGGAGCACCGAGCACGGGCGACCCGAAGTCGCCCGAGCGCAGGTGGTACCGGTCGCGAAGCGATGGGGAGGGGGGGACGCGGATGGCACACGCCTAACTTCGAGCGGGCCGTAACCCGATTCTTGTGCCCACCAAACGACA
>JANOIK010001240.1:0-2874 GCA_031407585.1 Planctomycetota bacterium
TTTTCCAGCTCGAAGCGAAGATCCGCCGCCACAATGCCAATCTGTTTGCCAGGTCGTTCAGTCATGGTCTCTTTCGTTAATCGAACGGTCACTCGCTCCAAGCACGGCGCCAGTACCGTTGCGCACTTGGCGTATGCCTCATGATAGCCGATGCCGCCCGCCAACGGTCCTCGATGGTCCGCAGGCGATTCGGATCGCGAGTTTTCAGGTCAAATCAGGTCAATCAAACGGAATACCCCGCCCAGGGTCGCATCGCAGCTCAAATTAGGCAACCGCAATCCCCGTAAGTCAGCGTTTCCAGGCTGATGTGCAGCACGAACGACGTGACCCGGTCACCCCCGAATCGCCGCCTCGATCGCCGCAACGTCGATCTTTCCCATCGTCATCATTGCGTCGAACGCGCGCTTCGCCGCCGCAGGATCGGGATCCGCCACCGCGTCCATCAAGGCGCGCGGCGTGATTTGCCACGACACACCCCACCGATCTTTGCACCAGCCGCAATGGCTCTCCTGTCCGCCGTTGCCCACGATGGCGTTCCAGTAGCGATCCGTCTCAGCCTGATCGTCGGTGGCTACCTGAAACGAAAACGCCTCGGTGTGCTTGAACATGGGCCCCCCGTTGAGCCCAATGCATGGAATGCCCATGACGGTGAACTCGACCGTCAGCACATCGCTTTGCTTCCCCGATGGAGAGTCTCCCGGCGCCCGGTAGACGGCGCCAACGGAGGAATCCGGAAACGTCGCGGCATAAAACTCCGCCGCCTCTTCCGCGTCGCGGTCGTACCAAATGCAAATCGTGTTCTTCGCTTGCTTCGCCATGAATGTGTCCTCCAGTTAATCAGCCGGCACGCGCTAGCGTCCGCTTTTCTTTCATCCTCCGCCCGGGCGCCACTGTCACCAGTGCGACCAGCTTTTTCAAACTGACGCGCGCCAAGCGATCAGCGAGCGGTCGCGCGCTTTCGCGGCGGCGCGATGCCGCACAGCTCCGGGCTCCCCTGGCAGCAGTCCGTCGCCAGGAACGTGAGCAAGTCGCGCATGCCGTCGCACCGCAGTGAGTAGATGATTGAGCGCCCTTCGCGGCGCGATTCGATCAACCCTGCGTGCGACAGTTCCTTCAGGTGAAACGTCAGCGTCGCGGAAGGGATGCCCAGCGCCGCGGCAATGTCGCCGGCCGCCATCCCCTGTTCCCCCACAGGAACGAGCATCCGGAACACCCGCAGCCGTGATTCTTGGGCGAGCGCCGTCAACGCCGCGACCGCTTGCTTTATTTCCATAGTTTTATATTATTGGAAATGTCAAAAGGAGGCAAGCGTGGAATCGAAACCTAACGTCCTGTTCCTGTGTACCGGAAATTCATGCCGCAGCCAAATGGCCGAAGGATTTCTGCGCCAACACGCGGACGATCTCTTCAACGTCCACAGTGCCGGAACGAGCCCCGCAGAACGCGTCCACCCGTTGGCCGTCGAAGTGATGGCGGAGCAGGGCATCGACATCACGGAGCAGCGACCGAAAAACGTCAACGAGTTTCTGGGGCGTCTCCCCGTCCGGCATCTTATCATCGTCTGCGAAGGCGCCAACGAATCCTGCCCCCGCATCTTCCCGGGGATGATGAATCGCCACCTCTGGCCGTTCGACGACCCCGCGACATTTGAAGGAACTCCAGAAGCAACCAAGGAAAAATTCCGCACGGTGCGCGACGAGATTGAAACCAAGATCAAGGACTGGGTGAGCCATGAGCGTTGAACAAGTTGTCCAGACCAAGTACGGCGAAGTCGCCAAGGCCGGATTGTCGAGCGACCACAAGGGAGTCAGAGCCGTCGCCGCAGCGTTCGGTTACTCGAGCGACGAGCTCGACTCGATACCCGCCGAAGCCAACATGGGACTCTCGTGCGGAAATCCGACCGCGTTTGCGAGCCTCAGGCCCGGCGAGACGGTCGTCGATCTCGGCTGCGGCGGCGGGCTCGATGTGCTCCTGGCGGCAGCCAAAGTCGGCCCCGCCGGACGGGCCATCGGCGTCGACATGACGCCCGAGATGCTCGCCCTGGCCCGCGCAAATGCCGCGAAAGCCGGCCTGACCAACGTCGAATTCCATCAAGCCACGATCGACCGGCTGCCGCTGCCCGATGCGTCGGTCGATTGCGTGATCAGCAATTGCGTTATCAATCTGGCCTCCGACAAGCCCGCCGTGTTTCGCGAAATCGCGCGCGTACTCAAGCCCGGCGGACGCCTCGCCGTGAGCGACATCGCCCTCAAAAAACCGTTGCCCGCCGAAGTCGGAAACGATCTCATGGCCTACGTCGGCTGCATCGCCGGCGCCATTCCGATCGACGACTACCGCACCGGATTGACGGCCGCCGGGTTCTCCGCCATCCAAATCATCAACAGCGGCGCCGACCTCAACGCCTACGCCCAAGTCGATGGCCAGTCGGGTTGCTGCTCTCCGTCGATGACGGAAGACTCCTCACCGTGTTGCGAGCAACCAAGCGACGGGACGCCCTGCTGCGATCCGCCGAAGGCACAGTCGCTACCGATGGTCTCCTGCAGCTCCACCGGCTCCACGGACCTGCACGGCCGACTCGCGGACTTGCTGGCCCGCTACGACGTCAACGAATACGCTGCCAGCGTCAAAGTCTTCGCCCTGAAGCCCTGACGGCGTCGAGTGCCCTGGGAATAAAAAGAATAAAAAGCCTGTCACATATATCCGTTTTACGCGCATCGGCTCATGGCGCCGGCTACGAGCCTTCCCCCGACTCGACCGGGCGGCGGAAACCGTCGCAGGCATGAATCGGCGTCGTGGGATACTCCGCGAACGTGGGGTCGGTGACCGACAGCAGGCAGCGGATGGTTCGGCCCCGCCGAGTGGGGATTGCCGGCT
>JANOIK010001286.1:0-1821 GCA_031407585.1 Planctomycetota bacterium
CGGGCGGCGACGTGTTGGGCATTTCCAGAAACGTGGTGACGCCGCCGGCGGCGCACGCCCGCGACGCGGAGTGCAGGTCCTCTTTGTGCGTGAGGCCCGGCTCGCGGAAGTGCACCTGGTCGTCGACGACGCCGGGGATGACGTGCAGGCCCGAGGCGTCGATCGTTTCGTCGGCTGCGGCGTGGTCGGCCGCGTCGACGGCGACAATCTTCGCGTTTTCGACGAGCACGTTGGTGCGCACCGTGCCGGTGGGCAGGACGACTTCGGCGTTTTTGATGAGCGTTTTCACGGGGCAGCGCTCCGCTTCGGCGGACCTTTGCGTCGCGGCTAAACTTCGGGTTTCGGGGGGCTCTCGTCTGGCCTCGGCTTGGGCCGACTGCGAGGCCCGCCGAGCCAGCCTTTGCGGCGGAAGAAAATCAACTGTCCGAACGCCACCGTCGCCATTAGCGCCAGCGACAACGCGTAGCCGTACTTCCAGCCCAGCTCGGGCATGCTCCACTTCGAGACGGTGCGGTCGAAGTTCATACCATACACGCCGGCAATGAACGAGAGCGGCATGAAGATCGTCGAGATGATCGTCAATACCTTCATGATCTCGTTCATGCGGTTCGAGATCGCCGAAGCGTAGTAGTCACGCAGGTCGCTGCCCGCGTCGCGGTAGTTCTCAAGCGTGTCCATGATCTGCACGGTGTGGTCGTGGCAGTCGCGCAGATGGATCAGCGTGTCGGCCGTAATGCCATCGGGCGGGCTCCGCACGAGGTCATCCACCGCGTCGCGCAAGGGCCAGATGATGCGCCGCACCAGCCGCACATCGTGCCGAATGTCGGCCATCGCCGGGATCAGCGTGGGGTCGTACTCGGCCTCGATGCGGTCGTCGAGCTCGTCCAGCACCTCACCCAGCTTTTCCAGCACGGGGAAGTACGCATCGATCACCGCGTCGAGCAGCGCGTAGAGCAGATAGTCGACGCCCGCGGAGCGCGTTACGCCGGCGGTCACTTGCAGCCGTTTGCGGATGATGTCGAACACATCGCCGGTGTGCTCGCGCCAGCTCAGCACGAAGTCGCGTCCCACGAAGATGCTGACCTGCTCGGTGTGGAGGTCGTCCTCGTAGCTGGGAATTTGCGACACCGTGAACAGGTGCGTCGGATACTCCTCGACCTTGGAGCGCTGAGGAATGGTGACCATGTCCTCGAGCGCCAGCTTGTGCAGGTTCAGCAGCTCGCCGAGCTGCTGGATCGCGGCGGCGTCTTCCAGCCCCGTGACGTCGATCCACATGACGGGAAGCTTGCCGCGCAGTTCGCGAATCTGCCCGATGGTGCAGTTGGGCTTGTCGACGATCTTGTCGGGCCCGTAGGCCGTCACGTGAAGCAGCGTGCCTTCAGCGCCCTGCGGAATCAGGATCGATCCCGGCCGGGTGTGGGCGTGCAGCGACTGGGCGCCCTGGCCGCGATGGCGATGCTTGGCGACGGCCCTGCCGCCGCCCGCTCCATTGCCCTTTTTCCGCATCGAGAATTCTCCGCTGTCGGCCGCGTCGCTTCCGGGCTCGGATCCAAAACGCCCGATTGTATTTTGGACCGGGGCGGCGTGCCAGCGCGAAAACGGTCGGCGCCTCAGGCGTCGTACTTCGATTGACTGAGAGCGATGGCGCGGTCGACGGCGGCCAGAAATTCCGAGGCGTCAAAGGGCTTTCGCACCACCGCGGTCGCCCCGCGGGAAATCCACTGGGCGATGTCGCCGTCGCGGGCTTCGTGGGTGGCCACTAACACGGACAGCCGGCTGTGGAGCGCGCGGACGCGATCGAGAAATTTGCCCCCGTCAATG
>JANOIK010001338.1:0-1763 GCA_031407585.1 Planctomycetota bacterium
CCCGCGGCCAATCACACGCGGTTCGAGCATTCCCTCGGCGTCTACCGCATGGCGCTCCTCTATCTCGACCGGCTCGCGGGCGACGAGCGCTTCGCCGCGGCGGTGACGCCCCAGGCTGCCGAGCGGTTCATCGTGGCGGCCCTGCTGCACGACCTGGGCCACTGGCCGTTCTGCCACCCGATCGAAGACTTGCGGCTGCGCGGCATGCCCTCGCACGAGCTGTTCGCCAACAGTTTTTTGCTCGAAGGCGAGGTGGCCGACCTGCTCCGCGACGAGTGGGACCTGCAGCCGCGGGAAATTGTCGAGCTGCTCTCGGGCAAGCCCCAGGCCGCAAGCGACCAACTGCTGCGGAGCATGCTCAGCGGGCCGATCGACGTCGACAAGATGGACTACCTGATGCGCGACAGCCTGCACGCGGGCGTGCCGTATGGGCGGAACTTCGACCAGCCGCGGCTGATCCAGAGCTTGTGCGTCAACCAGGCGGGCGACGCGCTCGGCATCACCGAGAAGGGCAAGACCGCGGCCGAAATGCTCGTATTCGCCCGCTATGTGATGTTCAGCGAAGTGTACTGGCACCATGCCGTGCGCAGCGCGACGGCGATGCTGCAGCGGGCGTTTTTCTCGCTCTATGCCGCGCTGGACCTCGACGGCCTGTTCCGCATGACCGAGCAGCCGATGATCGAGGCGCTGCGAGCCGCGGCCGGGGATGGCGCCGCGGGCGAGCTGCTCGACGGCCTGTTCGGCCCGACGCGGCGGATGTACAAGCGCGTGGCCCAGTACAGCCTGTTCGAGCAGCCCGAATTGTACCGCCGCCTGGCCCGGCGGCCTTACGATTGGCTGGTGAACTGCGCTGAGCGGTTCGCGTCGGCGGCGAGCGGCGCCCTCGGCCGCGTCGTGGCGCCGCACGAGGTGCTGTTCGACGCCCCGCCGGTGAAGCTGGAGGTGGATTTCCAGATCGAGGTGCACTTCCCCAAGGAAGGCTGCTACCGCCCACTGGGCGACGTCTCGCCCGTGGTGAAAACCTTGGCCCGGCAGCAGTTCGATGATTACGTGAAGCGGGTGCGGGTATTCGCCCATCCACGGATCGCGGCCGACCTGCGGGGAGTCCGGAATCTGCCGGAGCTGATCGGCGCCGCGATCGACCAGGCGGGGTGAACGCGGCGTCGGCGCTGGGCGCCGGGCTTCGCTGCTCACGATCTCATCATCACCGGCCTTCCCATGCTTTTTCCGCGCGCAGACGCCGAGCTTCTCGTCCTGCGGCCAAGGTCCTCCTTCGTGGGATTCCGCGTCGCGCGAGCAATCTAAGCGCCTTACGGCCCATGGGTTTACGCTGGCAGGAGTGCGGCCCGTCGGGCGTTGAGTTCGGAAATCCGAACCTTGCGGTATGCAGGTTGCACTTAGCGGCAGTGACTCGCACCACCTGCGGGTTGCTCGGCTCGCCTCGAACCCCACTCCGGTTGTCTTTGCGAAAAATGGCGGCGTCTTAGGAGGTCACTCGAATGATTCGTGAGGTTGAATCACTTACCGGTTTAGGCTTCGGCGGCGCAACCGCCGCGTTTGCGGCCCCCGGCGCCGAAACGGTCGAGCACGAAATCAATCGCCTCACCTGGTCGGTCATCGACGGCAGTGCGTCCACCGGCGATCGGAGCCGGCTGGCCGAGTTAGTCCGATCGCAACACTCACTCCGCGCGAAGCTCAGCGCCTGAGCCGCCGATCGCCGCTGTTAAGCTGGAGCGACTACGGAAAGTCTGCCGATCCTTAAC
>JANOIK010000081.1:0-3464 GCA_031407585.1 Planctomycetota bacterium
GCCGGCGGCGTGGCTGAGATCAAGGTCGGCGCCATCACCGAGACGGAAATGAAGGAGCGGAAGGCGTTGCTTGAGGACGCTCGTGCGGCGACCCAAGCCGCGCTGGCCGAGGGCGTGGTCCCCGGCGGCGGCGTTGCTCTGCTGCGATCGGAAAAGTCGCTCGACAAGCTCGGACTCGAAGGGGACGAGGGGCTCGGCGTCACGATCGTGCGCCGCATTCTCGATTACCCGTTGCGCTACATTGCTGAGAACGCGGGCGTCGACGGCGCGGTCGTCGTCAATCGCGTCCGCCACATGAAGGGCAAGAACGACGGCTACAACGCGGACAAGGACGAGTACGGCGACATGGTCGCCGCCGGCGTCATCGATCCGGCTAAGGTCGTGCGTACTGCTCTCCAGAACGCGGCGAGCGTCGCGTGCCTGTTGCTCACCACCGATTCGCTCATCACCGAAATCCCCAAGACCGACGACGAGCCGGCCGGCGGCGGCCACGGCCACGACCACGGCATGGGCGGAATGGGCGGCGGCATGGGCGGCATGGGAATGGGCGGCATGGGCGGAATGATGTAAAGCGGTAAGGTTAGCCGGCATCGTCCCGATGCCGTGCCACCCAGCCGGGACGCGGTATCGAGACGATGCCGGTTAACGACACTCACATTCGATTTCTAATCCAAATAGATGCATAGGAGCCCGTAGTCATGTCCAAAATCAAACTTCGCCCGCTCGACGATCGGGTCGTGGTGCAACCGCTCGACGCTGAGGAAGTGACCGCCGGCGGCATCGTGCTGCCGGACGCCGCCCGCGAGAAGCCGCAGCGCGGCAAGGTCATCGCCGTCGGCGTCGGCAAGCTGCTCGATAGCGGCGCCCGGGGCGAGCTGTCGGTCTCCGTCGGCGACGAAGTGATCTTCGGCAAGTACGGCGGCTCGGAAGTCGAAGTCAACGGCGAGGATTACAAGATCCTCCGCGAGAGCGATATTCTGGCGAAGGTCGTCGGTTAGCGCTGCCCGATTCGGATTCACCACAGAGGGCACAGAGAGCACGGAGGAAGAGACGGGGATAGGATTGAGAGTTGTAGAAAAAGGCAATGAGAATTTGAATTGTGCTCTCTGTGGTAAACGAATTGGCGAATTGAAACAGAACTTAAGTGCGGTTTTTTTGACATAAGGAATTGACTGTGCCCAAGCAACTCATGTTTGACGATGCGGCCCGAGCCAAGCTGCTCCGCGGCGTCGACAAGCTGGCCGACGCCGTGGCCGTGACCATGGGCCCCACCGGCCGCAATGTGATCATCAACAAGTCCTTCGGCGGTCCGACCGTGACGAAGGACGGCGTGACCGTCTCGAAGGAAATCGAGCTCGAAGACCCGTTCGAGAACATGGGCGCGAAGCTCGTTCACGAGGTGGCCGACAAGACCAGCTCGCTGGCCGGCGACGGCACGACGACCGCCACGGTGCTCGCCCGCGCGATTCTTCGCGAAGGCGCTCGCAACATCGTGGCCGGCTCGAACCCGATGGCCGTGCAGCGCGGCATTCGCAAGGCTGTCGAGGCCGCCGTCGAGAAGCTCACCAGCATGAGCAAGAGGGTGTCCAGCAAAGAGCAAATCGCCCAGGTCGGCGCCATCAGCGCCAACAACGACCGCGTGATCGGCGACCTGCTGGCCGACGCGATGGAGAAGGTCGGCAAGGACGGCGTCATCACGGTCGAGGAAGGCAAGAGCACCGAGACGACGCTTGAATTCGTCGAGGGCATGCAGTTCGACAAGGGCTACCTGTCGCCGTACTTCATCAACCAGACGGCCGACATGGAAGTGGTGCTGAACGACGCCTACATCCTCATCCACGAGAAGAAGATCGCGAACCTTCGCGAGTTGCTGCCCGTGCTCGAAGCGGTGAGCCAGAAGGGCAAGCCGATGCTGATCATCGCCGAGGACGTCGAGGGCGAAGCCCTGGCGGCGCTCGTGGTGAACAAGCTGCGCGGCGTGCTGAATATCTGCGCCGTGAAGGCCCCGGGCTTCGGCGATCGCCGTAAGGCGATGCTGGGCGACATCGCGACCCTCACCGGCGGCGAGGTGGTGAGCGAGGATCTCGGCGTGAAGCTGGAGAACGTCGGGCTCGACAAGATGGGCCGGGCGAAGAAGATCACGATCACGAAGGACAACACGACGATCGTGCAGGGCGCCGGCAAGCCGGCTGACATCCAGAAGCGGATCGAGCAGATTCGCAAGGCGATCGAGAGCACCACGAGCGACTACGACCGCGAGAAGCTGCAGGAGCGGCTGGCGAAGCTCACGGGCGGCGTCGCGATCATCAGCGTGGGCGCCAACAGCGAAGCCGACATGAAGCAGAAAAAGGCCCGCGTCGAAGACGCACTGCACGCCACGCGGGCGGCCGTGGAAGAGGGCATTCTGCCCGGCGGCGGCGTGGCCTTGCTGCGGTGCAAGGAAGCGGTCGAGGCGGCTCGCTCCGGCGCCAAGGGCGATGAGAAGATCGGCGTCGACATCGTCGCCGGCGTGCTCGACGCTCCGCTGCGGCAGATTGCCGACAACGGCGGCATCGATGGCAGCGTGGTCGCCGACGAGGTGAGCCAAAAGGGCGTGAACATCGGCTACGACGCCAACGCGGGCGAGTACGTCGACATGTTCAAGGCCGGCATCATCGATCCCACGAAGGTCGTGAAGACGGCCCTGTCGAACGCGGCGAGCATCGCCGGGCTGATTCTGACGACCGAGGCGCTGGTGACCAGCCTCGACGGCAAGGACCAGGACAAGCGGGCCGTGGCTGGCAGCGTGCGGTAGACGTGCGGGAGTAACCCCACGGCTTGCGCCGGGGGCTAGGGTTGGAGATTGCGATCGAGAATTAACCCCCGGCGCAAGCCGTGGGGTTTCGAATCGCAACGCCGACTTGCCCGCACGACGTAGAATTAAAAGTTCGCACCCCGGGCCGCTCGATATGGTCTATAGCGAGCGGCCCGGTTGCATTGCGTAAGTCAGGCTTTCTAGCCTGATTCGAATTGGGACGGGTACCGCATTCCGTCAGGCTAGAAAGCCTGACCGACGAATGACTGCCAAGCGCGACTATTACGAGATCCTCGGCGTGGAGCGCACCGCTTCGGGCGGTGAGATCGCCGCGTCGTATCGTAAGCTCGCGGTGAAGTATCACCCGGACAAAAATCCGGGCGACGAGGAGTGCCTCGCCCGGTTCAAGGAGTGCAGCGAAGCGTTCGAGGTGCTCAACGACGGCGACAAGCGCGCGCGCTATGACCGCCATGGCCACGCGGGGCTCAATGGCAACTCGGGCGCTCGGCACTTCACTGACGCCGAGGACATCTTCTCGGCGTTTGGCGATATCTTCGGCGACATCTTTGGTGGCGGCGGACGCAGTCGCGGCGGGCGTCGCGTGCGGCGTGGACGCGATGTGCGGTGCGAGGTGACCCTCACGCTCAAGGAAGCCGCCGAGGGGTGCAAT
>JANOIK010000086.1:0-2610 GCA_031407585.1 Planctomycetota bacterium
CGAAGTGTCGGGGCACGTTCCCAATGTCGTGTTCCCGTGCGCCGCGCTGGCCGACAAGTCGGCCGATCGGCTTGCGATCTACTATGGCGCCGCCGACACCTTTTCGTGCCTGGCCTTTGCTCATCTCAGCGAGCTCATCGCATTCACCAAGGAAAACTCCTCCGTCTTTTAAGTCGCCGCAGTCGCTCGCTGATTTTCTCCTCCTAAGGGCGGTTGTGCGTCGCGCCCGATTCAGCGACGCTAGGTTGACGTATCGAACAAAGCTGCGGGGACCGCTGCCTTGCGCCTCCAAATCGTCGACGTCTGCATTTTGGCAGCCTATTTCGTCGCCACGATCGTCATTGGACTGTGGGCGTCGCGGCGCGGCAACAAAGATCTCGACTCTTACGTGCTGGGCGACAAGTCGCTTCCCTGGTACGTGCTGGGAATTTCAGACGCCTCCGGAATGTTCGACATCAGCGGCACGATGCTGATGGTCTATTGGCTGTTCGTCTACGGAGCCAAGAGCTTGTGGTTGCCGTTTGCCTGGCCCGTTTTCAATCAAATTTTTTTGATGATGTTTTTGAGCGGGTGGCTGCGTCGATCCAAAGTACTAACCGGCGCGGAATGGATTCAATTTCGGTTTGGCCGCGGCACGGGCGCCAATCTAGCCCACCTGAGCGTCGTGGCCTTCGCATTGCTCAATGTCATCGGCATGCTCGCCTATGCATTTCGGGGCATTGGCGAATTCGCCGAAGAAATGCTCCCCTGGAACCTCTACGAAATCGGCTCAGACGCCTTTCCAGCCTTGTTCGCCGGGGGTCCTAACGGGCCGCTCAGCAACGAGAACCTTTACGCGATAGCGATTCTTCTCTTCACCTCTTTGTACGCCATCAAAGGCGGCATGGTGAGCGTTGTCATCACGGAAGTGATGCAGTTCTTCTTGCTCAGCCTGACTTCGATCATCATCGGCGTGATTGCGATGGCTAAGGTTTCCCCGGAAATGATTGAGCGAATTGTGCCCCAGGGATGGCTGAACCCCTTTTTCGGGAAGACCGTCGGGCTCGATTGGACTGGCATCCTTCCGCACGGCAATGAGCTGATCAAGAACGACGGCAACGAGTTATTTGCCGTAGTCTTTGGGCTCATGTTTTTCAAAGGCGTGCTGGCCAGCCTTGCCGGCCCAGCGCCGAACTACGACATGCAGCGCGTGCTTGCCACTCGCAGCCCCCGCGAGGCATGCCTGATGAATAGCATGGTCAACGTGGTGCTCTACCTTCCAAGGTACATGATGATCACGGGCATCACGGTTTTGGCACTGGCGTTTTGTATGCCGGAGATTCGCCCACTCTCCGAACAAAAAGAGTACGAGGGACTTTTGCCCATTGTCCTCGCGGGGCAAATTCCCACGGGGATCGTCGGCTTGATGCTGGCCGGGCTTTTGGCCGCGTTCATGTCGAACTTCGCCGCCACCATCAACGCGGCGCCGGCCTACGTGGTGAACGACGTTTATAAGCGGTTCGTCAATCCCGGCTGTCCGCCTAAGCTTGCCGTCCGTCTGAGTCGCATCTCAGCAGTGGTGATTCTGGTCGTCGGGGTTGCGTTTGGGCTGATCACCGTAAGCGTGTTCGAGATCATGCGGTGGATCGTCGGCGCGCTTTACAGCGGCTACGTCGTGGCCAACGTGCTGAAATGGTACTGGTGGCGGTTTAACGGTTTTGGCTACTTCTGGGGAATGGCCAGCGGCATGTTGGCGGCGATGGCGCTGCCAAGTCTTGCCAAGATGGAACCGCTCGCCGGATGGATCTCCAGCCAGTTCGGCACGATCAATGACCTGTATTTCATCCCGCCGATTCTAGTGATCTCGACGATCGGATGCCTCGCCGGGACGCTTTTGACTCCCCCCGAGGACGAGGCGACGTTGCTGGAGTTTTATCGCACCACGCGACCGTGGGGGTTCTGGGGACCGATCCGTGCGAAGGCCGGCGGTCTGGTTCCGCCCGTAAGGCCGAATCGCAATTTTCCACGCGACATGTTCAACGTTGCTGTGGGTATTGTCTGGCAACTTTGCCTCACGGCGCTGCCCGTCTACCTGGTGCTGAAGCAATGGTCGTGGGTGGGCGGCATCGCGACGTTGCTGGCGGCGACGTCGGTCATCCTCAAATTCACGTGGTACGACCGTTTGGAAAAAGATGCGGCGATTTTGCCGCAATCGTGACCGCCGCACAGATCGGCTCGACGCGGGCAAGGGAACCTCTCGACATGACGCGAACGATTGGCCAGTCGGCGCTGGTTTTGC
Organism: Planctomycetota bacterium; assembly: GCA_031407585.1. GTDB lineage: Bacteria > Planctomycetota > Planctomycetia > Pirellulales > Lacipirellulaceae > Lacipirellula. The sequence continues at coordinate 2,279 of JANOIK010000086.1, forward strand.
TGTTGTTGGCATGCGCCACGGCGCAAGCTCAATCGCCAGAACCCGAGTTTGCCACGTTCGTCACCCGCCGCGGCGACCAACTGCTCGAGGGCGACCGGCCGCTCCGCTTCATCTCCTGGAACATTCCCAACCTGCTCGTCATCGAAGACGCGTTCGACTTTCTGGGCGACTCGCCGTGGCGCTGGCCCGATGAGTTCGAGATCAACGACGCGCTGGAGACGGTGCGCCAGATGGGCGGCCGCGTCGCGCGCAGCTACGTGGTGAGCGTCCGTCGCGAAGGGTCGGACATGGGCGAGTGCGTCCATGTCCTGGGCCCCGGCAAGTTCAACGAA
>JANOIK010000091.1:0-3578 GCA_031407585.1 Planctomycetota bacterium
GCCAGCGGCCCGAAGGCGCGAACGCGGCGAAGCGCCGCTCTGGGCGTCGTGATCTGAGAATCCCCCTGCCCCATCGGATCCATCCTTGGGTCGAACGCGAACCTCGGCCGCCGCGGCGCCATTGGGGGCGCAGCCATGCTCGCAGTGACAAACTTCGACCACCCGCCGCCGGGAAAGGAAGCAAAACCGCTACCATCGGACCCGAGACAGCGATGGTAGCACCGTTACAAACGGAATAGTCGGCAGGGAGCGGGAGCGAGGAGCAGGGAGCAAGGAGCACGAAAGAGCCGAGGCGGCCATCGTCCGCACTCTCTGCTCCCTGCCCCATGCTCCCCGCTCAAAACATCCTCGTCTGATAGCTGCCGTGGATCGGCCGGGCGTTGAACCCCGCCGCCTGCAGGTGGCCCACGAACTCCTGCGGGCCGTGAACGCAGTAAATCTCCGCCGCTCCCACGCGCTCGGCCGTCGCGAGCAGCTCGTCGAAGTCGGCGTGATCCGACAGCGGCAACGCGTGGTCGACGCCCCAGCGGAACTTCGTGCCAGAGTCGACCGCCCAACCCGTTACCGCAATGCTCACCGGCCGCACCAGCCCGCGCAGCCGGTAGTTGCGTGCCCCCTGCGGCAGAGTGATCACCGCGCGGCCGGGAACCAGCTCGGCGCGGAACTCGCGCACGTCCCCCAGCTCCACGCCGCACTCCATGTACGCTTGGCTCACCGCGAATGTCGTCGAATGCTGGAGCACGGGCACGCCGGCGCGCGTGAGCAGCCGCGTCACTTCCTGCGACTTCCCCAGCGGGTAGGCATGGATCACCGGCGTGCGTCCCTCGTCGAGGGCGCCGGTCACGATCGCCAGCAGCCGCTCGATCGTCTCCGACCGCGGCGGCAGGCGGTAGCGCGGCTTGCCGAACGTCGACTCCATGATCAGCACGTCGGCCCGCGGCAGCTCGGCAGGCTCGGCCGTCGCGCTTTCGCCCAGCTTGAAGTCGCCCGTGTACAGCAGCGAGCGGTCGTCGGATTCGACTAGCAGCATCGCCGAGCCAAGACAGTGCCCGGCCGGGTAAGCGGTGAGCCGCACATCGCCGAACTCCCGCGGCGTGCGGTACTCCAGCGTGACCGAAGCCCGCCGCTCGCCCATCCGCAGCCGGTACAGCCGAGCCGTCGCCGCCGTGCAGTAGGCCAGCTCGTGCGGGGCAATGTGGTCGGCATGGGCGTGCGACACGAACCCATGCGGCTGCCGCCGGCGCACATCGAGCCCCAGCCGCGGCCGCGTCAAAAACAGTCCGTTGTCCCAGTGAAACATGCGCGTTCGGCCGAATTGGTCCCTTGAGGAGCGATCCGTAGTGTACGCTTGCACGGGAGAGTTGTCGCGTCCCTGCGGCGATTTGCGGCGCCTCGCGCGGCAAGTTACCCTGAAGCCTCTCCGTCCTCCTCCAGCCTCCGGTCTCCAGTCTCCCGCCTTATTCCAGCATGCAAGTCACCAGCGACGGCAAATGGTTCTGGATCGATCCGCCCACCAGCGAGGTGGCCGCGGCGGCGGAGCGCATTCTCGCACTCCGCATGGATGAGGTGCAAAAGTTCTTGCCGCTGGCCGCCCGCCATGCCGAGGGCGACATCGAGCACGTCCACCAGCTCCGCGTGAACTGCCGCCGCGCCGCTGCGGCTTTGCGGGCGTTCGAGGGGCTTGCCGGTCGCCGCGGGCGGAAGCTCAAGCGGTGGCTCAAGCGACTGCGTCGCGCCGCGGGCCCGGCACGCGATGCCGACGTGCTCATCGCCCGCCTGCGGAGCGAGCTCGACGCGGCCAATCCGAACGCGCAACGGCTGGTCGACGACATCGCGCAAGCCCGCACCGAGGCCCAGCCCGCGCTCGTGGCGGTCGACGACCGCACATTGCGCGGCGGCCTGAAGCGGGCCATCGACGGTTGTCTGACATCCCTCGCCGGCGCCAAGACCAAGACTGCGCGATCGTCGTTCGCCGAGTTCGCGCAGCGGGCGGTGGCCGCGGCGGCCAAGGGGCTCGACATTGTCGACGCGCAGACCGCGTCGTTGGGAGAGCTCCATCAACTGCGTATCGCGGCCAAGCGGCTCCGGTACTCGATCGAAATCTTCCACTGCGCGGCCGCCCCTGCCCTGCGGCTGGAAGTCTACCCACAGATCGAGGAGTTGCAGGAACGGCTCGGCGCCATCAACGACCGCGTGGCCAGCCAGAGCCGATGGCAGCAATGGTTGGCCGAGTTGCCGCCCGACGGCCTCGCCGCGTTCACCGCCGGGCTAGTTGTGGGCGACCACGCCACGGCGTTGCGCCAGCAGCAAGAGTTTCTCGACTGGTGGACGCCCCAGCGGCACGCCACCGTCCGCGAGCATTTCGCCGCGGCGTTTGCCTAGGGACGAGGGCATGCCACCCGGACGCTGCTTGCTCTACCGGCGGCGTAAGCCTACCGTGTCGGCATGTCCGAAATGGCGCCATCTCGCTCGAGCCGCATGCCGCGTGCCCAGCGGCGCCGTTCGATCGTGGCGGCGTACGCGAACGCGGCCCTGTGGGGCGTCGGCAACGGCCTCGCCAGCACGACGCTCATCCTCTACCTAATTCGCCAACAGCAGGCGAGCGGGCTGGCTGTGAGCTGGATTCTCGCCGCCCCGTCGCTCGTGGGTCTCCTGCGACTCGCAACGCCCGCCTGGCTCGAGCGGGTGCGAAGCCGCCGCGTGTTCTGCGTCGGCATGTTCCTGGCCAGCAGCACCGTCCTCGCGGCGCTGCCCCTGGTCTCGGCCGACAGCGTGATGGCCGCGGGCCGCACGCGGCTGCTCGCGATCAGCGCCGCTTGGGCCGGCTACCAACTGCTGGAGCACATCGGCGTGGTTGCACTCTGGTCGTGGCTCGGCGATCTGACGCCGTCGCGCGTGCGCGGCCGATTCCTCGGCCGACGCGAAGCATGGATGAACGTGGGCGGCGTCGCGGGGACCGTTCTGGCCGTCGCGGTCACCTACGCCTGGCCGGAGTTCGCCGCGAAGTCCGATCCACCTAACTTTGGCGTGTACCGCGTTTGGCAATCCTACGCCGCTTGCGGTTTAGCCGGCGCTGTCGCGCTGGCCGCCGCCGCGCTCGTCCTCCTGCGAATGAACGACGCCCCACGCACTGCGATCAGGCGCCCCGCGCGCGTCCACTTGCGCGACCTCGCCGCGCCGCTCGTCGACGCGCGCTTCCGCCCGCTCATGGCGTTCGGCCTGTGGTTTTCGTTTTCCAACGGCATCATCCAAACGGCCCAGTCGATCTTCCCGCTCGGCCCGCTGGGCATCTCGTTCGGCGTCAAGAAAACGCTCGACGGCGGCTTGCGCGCCGCGAAAGCCGCCGTGCTGCCGGTCGTCGGCGCAACTGTCGATCGCCGGGGCAACGTGCGCATGCTCGCCGTCGCGCAAGCCATCATCGCCACCGCGCCGTTGTTCTTCCTGTTCGCCACGCCCGCGGCGCCGTGGTGGATTCTCGGCGTCTATGCGTGCTGGCTCGCGTACGCGGGGCACGAGGTCGCGATGCCCAATCTCATGCTCGGCTTGAGCGAGCCCGGCAAGACCGCGACCTACGCCGC
>JANOIK010000128.1:0-7466 GCA_031407585.1 Planctomycetota bacterium
CGGCTCGAGCGAAATGGCCGAGACGCGGAACACGGACATGCCGTTGAGGGCCCCGCCGGCGGGGAACTGCATGCCGTCGAGGCTGAAGTGCTTGCCGAACAAGCCGACGAACTTGTGCGTGAGAAACTCCTGGAAGTGCGGCGGCAGCGGCCGCTCGGGGTCGAGGCTCGTCACCGTCGGCGGTTCCAGCAGCGTCATTTCAAAACCCAGCGGCGGCGCCGCGAGCGTCATCCGGGCCATCACCTCGAACGGGGCGTCGTACGCCGCGCCGTCGATCTCGACCCGCGAAAACTGGTAACGCACCGTAGCGAACTCGGGGGTGAACTGGAAGCGAATCGGCTGCCGCCACGCCCACTGAACGTTCCACCGGCCCGGCTCGAGGCCGATCATCATCTCCGTACTGTTGCCGCCGGTGAGTTCGCGCTGCATGGCCGTGAAGTTGGCGTCGGTCCACACCTTCCCGGCGAGCAGCCGGCGGAAGATGCCCTCGATGCCGGAATCGTGAAACGAAAGCCCGAGTGTCTGCTCGCCGACCATCGGCGGCATCTCGTGCGGCGCGGCGCTGAGGCCCGAGAGCGAGTGCGCCCGCAAGCCAATCTGCACCGACGTCTCGCGGACGCGGGCGCCCAACTGGTGCGGCTGGTTTCCCGTGCGGGTGAGGAACGCGATGAAGTTCTCGGTCCGGCCGTTGACCCGCTCGACCGCCACGGTCATCCGCTCGGTCATCGCCTCGACCGCTTCGCGTTTGATGAGCTCCTCGGCCTCGCGCTGGGCGGCCGGGCGGCTGGCGTGCACGCGGCGGGCCGCGATGCGGCGAATCGGGAACGGCGCGTTGATCCCGCGGATCGTCGACTGCGTGTCGGCCGTCGCCTGCGGAGTGGTCATGGCGAAGCGCTCGCCGTCCCAGAAAATGTCGGCGGTCACAGAAAACTGCGAATTCGCGGAGCTGGAAACGCTTACGCGGCCGGATCGCGACGTATTTCGCGGGGCGACCACTTGGCCGTTGGAAACCACGTGCAGCCGGGCGTCGTCGGTGTTGTCGAGCAGCTCGGCGGTCGTTCGCGACGTCACCGTCGACTGGCCGACGACCGTGGCGCCCTGGATCTGATGGGTGGCGTTGCGTACTTCGCGAGTTTCATTCTCGAACTGGCCGAGCCGGGTCTCGACCAATTCGCGATGAACCTGCACCACGACCGACGGCTGGTCGTACTGCGATCGTACCTGGGTGACGGCCTGCGGCGCCTGGCCCGTGGCGGCGAGCCACCATGTCGCGCCCTCGAGTTCGCGGAAGTCGAGTTCGTCGGCGTCGGCGGCGAGCGCGCGACTCAGGCGGTCGAACTGCCGCTCGTACTCGCCCGAGAGGTCGCCGCGGGCTTGCACGATAGCTTCGTCGAACGACAGATAGTCGGTCATCGCAGTCCGCAGCTTGAGAATCGTCGGGTTCTCGAACCCCTTCTCCGCGGTGAACAGCCGCCAGCAGACGCGCTTCATGATAGGGGCGTCGAAGGAGCCGGCGTCCAAGAGCGGCTTCGCCCATGTGTCCCATTTCAGGTAAGCGTGCCAATCGCTCGTCATGGCGGGCGGCATCAAGGCGAGCTCGGCGTCAAATTCCTTGAGCGCTTCACGTACGCGCTTCTCGAGCGCGGTTCGCTGCGCATCAACGGCGGCTGCGCTAAACGCCGGACGGGCCGAGAGCAATTCCGCGGCCGCGCAATCGCACGCGGCGAGCGCCGCGCAAATCGCCGCTACGAAGAAACCTCCAAGATGCCACGCCCTGCCGCTCATCGCCCGACCTCCGCGACCGTGGAAGGCGCCGCCGGGTTCAAGCGCGGGTCGCCCGGCTCCAGCACCTCGTACAACAGCAGCGTGTTGAACATTTCCTGGATCGTTTGCTGGCCCCACGGCGCGTCCACATTGGGGTCGGGATTTCGCGGATTGAACTCGGTGTTGTCCCAGTACGCCGTGGCCAGCAGCGCCTGGTCGGGGCGGATCAGAATCGGCTCCTTGAACTGGTAAAAACGTTGCCAACTAAAATCCCATACCGGAATCGAGAGGATCTCCTCGCCGCGCACTTTGTCGTGCTGCGTGAAGTCGCGGATCACGTCGAGCGACATCCCCTTGGCGTCGACCAGCTCGATGCGGAAATTCTTGCCACGCGAGTGCATGTGCGGCCGGGCCCCGTGCAGCAGCACCGCGCGGCCGTCCGTTACGCGGCCAAAGTGGTAGAGATCCTGCAGACTGTGATTGGCCGTGTTGGCCGGCACGATCATGTCAGCCCGGCTGCGGAACGGGAACCAAGTCTCGAGCAACACATCGGGTTTTTTCTCAGCGAACTTGATGCCCACCTCCGATTGGTCGGGCATTGCCGTGCCGTTGGTCGTGTAGTGGACCTCGAACATCAGGTTCGCGCCCTTGGAGAGCTTTACGCCCGCTTGTTTGCCCGCGCGGTGTTCGCCGAGGTAGCGGTTGAAGTTCAGCTTATTGCCCTCCTCGTTGCCCGGCGTGTAGGAGCCGAGCAGCCGAGCGCTCTCGACGCCGAGGCCGTAGATCAGGATCTGATCCAGCGGCGTGGGGGTGTGGTCGATGGGGCCGAAGTACTCGTGGACTTGCACGTGGTGAACTACCTGGCGGGCGCCGGGATGCGTCTCGACGGCCGCGATCCAGCGGTCCTCGGGGAATCCCTTGCCGCCGTTCACGGGCACGGGAATGTAGACGTAGTTGAGCACGCCGGTGGCCGGCACCTGGAACGGCTGCGGCATGCGGAAGACAAAATCCGGCTTGCCGATGGTCCAGTCGCCGTGCTTGGGCCAGACCATCTGCGGCGGCGCGTCGGCGACGTCGCCTTCGACGCGGGCGCTGCGCAGCCAGTCGAGCATCATGCGGCGCTCGACTTCGGTGAGCCGCTCGTCGCCCGCGAAATGCCGCGTCGTCTCGCCGGGGTACGGCGGCATGCGGCGGTCGAGCACCACCTCTTCGACCATCTCGGCGTAGGCCGCGACTTCTTTGTAGGTTTCCAATGGCATCGGCGCCACTTCGCCCGCGCGGTGGCACGATTGGCAGTGCTTCTGCATGAGCGGGGCGATGTCGCGATGGAACGTCAGGGCCTTGGCGGCCGCATCGGTGGCGGGAGCGGCGTCTGCGGCAGGCGGCGCGGTGATCTTGCACCCGACTGCGGGCCGGCTTGGAACCTCGATCGGTTCGTGCGCGAGCAGCGACTCGAGCGCGTCGGCCAGGTAAGTCTTCGTCGCGGCCGGCTTCACGGCGCCTTGCACGCTTTGGTCGTCCACCGGCCCGCGATACTGGACCTTGAAGTCGCGATCGAGCAGCGCGACCTCCGACAGCCGCGTAAGGCCAAGCTGCTGGACCAGCGCCTGTTCGGAATCGTGCAAAACGCGGAACGGGATGCGCTTCGCCGCGGCGTGGGCGGCCATCGCCTTGGCGCCCATGTCGGTCTTCACGTAGACGCCGAGGAACGTCACCCGATCGCCGGGATACTTGGCGAATTCGGTCGGCCGGCCGGCGCGGTCCTTGGCAAAGTCGTTGTAACGGCGGTGCAGCGCGAGCAGCGCGGGGATTTCCTGCTGCACGACGGGGCACGCGTCGTCGAGGACGACGACAACCATTGCTTCCGTGCGCGGGCTCCAGAAATCGGAAAGGTAATGACGCGTGCCAAAGATGTCCGCAAGTTCCGGCTCGGCCGCGGGGGCAGTCGGCGACGATGCGAGCGCGACCATGGCTACCGCTGCCGTTGCGGCCCGCACGCAACGTGGCAAAGGAGTCCAGGATCCCGGGGGAGACGCGAAGTTCATGATTTCACCATGAATGGGGGTGCGGGAGCATAATGCTCCGCTAGCAGGCGGTCAGGACATTGTAGAACAGGCGTCGGCAGACGGCCAAGCGCCCGGCGCGGGTGACATTGCGAATTCCGCGCCGCGCGTTGCAGCGAGAATTACTTCTCCGACGTAAAGAACCTGAGTGTCGCGATGCGGAGACGCCATGCCGCGTCCTACCTTCGATCGCTGCACGCTCGACGTGTCGCAGTTTTGAGCACGGCGCAGGAATGCGAGCAGACGAACTTTTGTGTACAGAAGGTCGCCTGCGAAATGCCCGGCGAAGAGATTACTTGCTGGCGCCGTTGGCGCGGCGAGCGATGACGCCGAACGTGTTCCGGATGCCGAGCGCGGCGCCGATCGGCTGGAAGACGCTGTTTTGCGTGCTGTAGTAGGTGATGACGCGACAGTCGAAGCCGCGCTTTTTAAACAATTCTTCGATGCCTAGTTGGTCGACGCCGTTGCGGGTGACATGGTACTCGGCGTTGTCCTCGTAGCTGCTTTCGAGATAGACGCCGCGACGCCGTCGCAAGCGGCGACGAATGCCGCCCATCACGTCGCCCTTGCCGCCGAGCGAGAGCCGCCAAAAGAAGTAGCCGAGGTCCGTGAAAAGCCGCGAGGGACGGCCCACGGTGTCAAACCGAAGCGGATCCTGAAAGGTGAAGAACACTCCGTGCGGCTCGAGCATGGAAATGCACTTATCCACGATCGCCATGTAATCGGGAATGTGGTGCAGGAACGAGTTGATCGCGATGATGTCGTACTTTTTGCCCGGCTCTTGCAGCGTGTCGTTGATATCTTCGCACCGCACTTCGAGGCGGTCGGCGTGCTCCTTGCACGTTTCGCGAAGCACTTCGAGCTGGTTGCTCGAGATGTCGACGGCGGTGACGCGGGCGCCGAGCTCGAGAAACGGCAACGTCACGGAGCCCTCGCCGGCGCCGAGATCGAGCACCTTGGGCGAAGGCGCGTGGGCCGCGGCGGCGTCGAAGACTTCGAGCACGAGCTCGCCGTAGAGGCGGCGGAGGGAGGCGTGCTTGATGTGGGGAGCGCCGTCGATGTAGGCCTTCGCGTCTTTCGCGCCATAGGCCGTTCGGTTGGCCAATGCCGCTATGCGGTTAAGACGCTCGTCCACCGGTGGATCTCCCGAGATTGCCGTGCCCGAAGCCATCTTGAGCCGTGTCGTCCCGGGCAGAAGGGAAGATCATGTCGCGAAAGAAACGACGACGCTGACCTCGTAAACGCCCGCCCCGGACGGCGTTCTTGAAGCTTCCATCGTAGTTGTGCCGCGGCAAGCGGACAAGCATTTGCGCTGGGGGCATTCGGCGGGCGCCAGGCGGCGGATTTCGGCAGAATCGGCAAAACCGTCAGGTAGATCAGGACCAGATTGCCGAAGAGTTCCTCCCACGAAGGCGCGGCGCAAACAAAAACCCCGTGGCTTTTGGCCACGGGGTTTTTGATAAACCTGGCGATACCTACTTTCGCGAGTGCTCTCACTATCATCGGCCCGGGGTGCTTAACTACTGTGTTCGGAATGGGAACAGGTGTTTCCACCACGGTATGGTCGCCAGAAAGCCGTAGGGAGCGGTAAGACTCGCCTACGCCTGACATTTCTGGAATTTCGAGCTTGAGTGGAGGGCCGTGACGCCTTGCTAAAGCAACGTCGTCGCGACCTTGTCACAGATTGATCTTTTTGCCCTCAGCTCTTGCCGCGTTGCCTTGAGAGGCACGTTGGCAGGAGTTGTTTGGAGAGCGTTTGATAAATGTGGCCAAGCGTTCGTCCGTTAGTACCGGTTAGCTGAATGCATTACTGCACTTACACATCCGGCCTATATTACCTGGTAGTCTTCCAGGGGACTTTCGGCTATTAGCCTACGAAACCTGATCTTGGAGCGGGCTTCACGCTTAGATGCCTTCAGCGTTTATCCGTTCCGACCATAGCTACCCTGCCGTGCCGCTAGCGCGACAACAGGAACACCAGAGGGTCGTCCTTCTAAATCCTCTCGTACTAAAGAAGAACCTCCGCAAGTTTCGTGCGCCCACAGTAGATAGGGACCGACCTGTCTCACGACGGTCTGAACCCAGCTCACGTACCACTTTCATTAGCGAACAGCTAAACCCTTGGGAGCTTCTCCACCCCCAGGATGTGATGAGCCGACATCGAGGTGCCAAACCGCTCCGCCGCTATGGACGCTCGGGAGCGATAAGCCTGTTATCCCCGGAGTACCTTTTATCTGTTGAGCGATAGCCCTTCCATACGGGACTACCGGATCACTAAGCCCTGCTTTCACACCTGTTCGACTTATGAGTCTCACAGTTTAGCAACCTTATACCTTTACGCTCGATGCCTGATTGCCAACCAGGCTGAGGTCGCCTATTGGGCTCCTCCGTTACTCTTTAGGAGGAGACCGCCCCAGTCAAACTGCCCAACTGACACTGTCCGTCGCCTGGATTCACAGGAATCGACGTTAGAACTTATGCATAAAAAGGGTGGTATTTCACCAATGGCTAACCCTGAGCTGGCGCCCAGGGATCAAAGCCTCCCACCTATCCTACACAGTCAATACACGAGCCCAATATCAGCCTACAGTCAAGGTTCACGGGGTCTTTCCGTCTAGCTGCGGGAACGTGGCATCTTCACCACGACTACAATTTCACCGGGTTAGTGCTTGAGACAGTTTTCCTCTCATTACGCCTTTCATGCACGTCGGAACTTACCCGACAAGGAACTTCGCTACCTTAGGACCGTCATAGTTACGGCCGCCGTTTATCGGGGCTTCGGTCGCGAGCTTCACAATATAAATATTGCTAACCCTCTCCCTTAACCTACCGACACCGGGCAGGCGTCAGACTCTATACATCCTCTTACGAGTTCGCAGAGTCCTGTGTTTTTGATAAACAGTTGGAGGAATCGATTTGCTGTGGCCACGAGCAGCTTGCACCGCCCATGGCACCCCTTATCGCGAACTTACGGGGCCATTTTGCAGAGTTCCTTAAGCACTATTCTCCCGAGCGCCTTAGACTACTCGTCTCACCTACCTGTGTCAGTTTTAGTACGGTCAGCTGTGCTTTAACCTTTAGGAGATTTTCTTGAACGTCCTTCCGATGACTTCGCGAACATAAACGCGCTCGGTCCCTTAACTTGCGTTGCGCTGGCGGATTTTCCTACCAGCCGGCTCGTCAAGGTCCACGGACATTTCTAGTCGTACCGCTCACCTTCTGGACGTTGTCCCTCCATCAGTACACACAACCGGCGCAGGAATGTTGACCTGCTATCCATCGTCTACGCCTTTCGGCCTCGACTAAGGCACCGGCTAACCCTGGGCGGATTTACCTTCCCCAGGAAACCTTAGGTTTTCGGCGGGCAGGATTCTCACCTGCCTTATCGTTACTCATTCCGGCATAATCACCTGTACGCCCCGACACCACTCCTTACGGTATGGCTTGTATCTGACGTACAGCGCTCTCCTACCACGCAGCCATTCCGAAGAATGACTACATCTGCTGCTTCGGCGTCATGCTTACTCCCGTTCATTATCGGCGCAGAATTGCTTGACCAGTAAGCTGTTACGCACTTTTTAAATGGTGGCTGCTTCTAAGCCAACATCCTGGTTGTCACGGCAATTCAACTTCCTTAGT